>NZ_JBMIOP010000131.1:0-18933 GCF_049197365.1 Mycobacterium sp. THU-M104 | reverse complement strand
CAGGTTCGAATCCTGCCGGGGGCACCGTCTGAAGCAATCTTTACCGTGAGACCCCGAAACGGCTGGGGTGCCGCGACGGCGTTACTGGCCTTCAGCGTGCCCGTGTCCCGTTCGATCACGGACGGGACAGAGACGCGTTCACAGAGGGCTGGCCGCGGGCCTGGGTTGGACACCGGAGGATGCCCTGCCGTGGGTGCTGCCCGAGAAGTGGCTTAACCCTAGAGCTCATGGCGTGCCGAGGCTGACCAGCAGAGACGCGGGCCCGTGGAATTTCGTGTTACGTTAATCAAGTGAGGCCACTGAAGGTCCACGACTCCGCCCTGAAGCGCGAGTACACCGAGGACGACATACGACACGCTCTGAATCACATACACATCTCCTACGACGTGATCGACGATGATCCACCTCGAACCTGGGCATTCGGGTTCACGGCCACGGGAGTCTTGATCGAACTGATAGTGCTTCGCAAGGCGAAGGAAGACCTCGTGATTCATTGCATGAAGGCCAGGAAGGCCGAACTTGACAAAGCCCTCCGCATTACGGGAGGCAGGTACTGACATGGCAACTTCGAAGAAGGATACGGCGCGCGCCGCGAAGACGTTCAGGACCGGCAAACGGGACAAGTCGCCCACTGCGTCACAGCTGGCGCGCGACGAGCGGCCATTGCCGGAGTCGGTGGACGAGGACACCATCGCCCGTTTGGTCGCCGAAGCCGAGGAGGGGATTCCCGCCGAGAAACTGCGGCGTCGCGGGCGTCCCGCGATCGGCGACGAAGCGGCGCGCACGTATTCGGTTCGGCTGCCTGATGACCTGGTGGCCCTCGCCGACGAGCGTTCCGAGATCGACGGTGTGACCAGAGGGGAGACGGTCCGCCGCGCGCTCATCGAGTACCTGACGAAGTGACGCCGAGCAACGAGAACCCGCTTGGCCCGTGAGAACCCTTGAGGACTATGACCGTTCGCGCCGGACTGGCTCGGAAGTTCTACTTTGGCCGCGACGCGGTGCTGTTGGCCATGGACAACGCAGGGGTGACCCCATTCCTCGCGGCGCTCACCCAAGCACAACAACAGGGGTCGTCTCGACTCGACGTCGACGAGATGACTCACCAGTTCTTCGTCGAACCCGGCGCGGCCGAGGTTCAGTTCCAGGACGCGGCGGCGGTGTGGCGGCTCGACCACGCCAAGGCGGCCGAAATCATCGAACTACTCACCGATATGAGTCAGCATCCGGGTGCGGGTCACTACTACGTCGACATTGCGGCGCCCGCTACCACGCTGGTGATCTCACTCGACGAGTACGCCTGAAAATCGTGGCGCGGGTTCGGGCACACGGGTGAACGCATAGTGCAACACCAGGGCGGTGACGACGCCGTAACCGATGTGGGGCACCAGGTCGCTGACCCAGCCTACGAGTCCCCAGGTGCGCGGGTCGGTCACCCCCAGGACGGTCATCGGCCCGTTGGTGCCGATCAGCGCGAACACGGCGGCGGCCAGGATGCCCGTCGTGAGCCCGGGCCGCCAGCCGAGCCCGTAGGCCAGCCCCAGAATCACGCCGATGCCGATGCCCGCGGTGTATCCGGTCAGCGCGCCGAGTCCGGAAAGCCGGGCCGCCAGCACGTCACCGCTGCCGGGCACCGTCAGGTGGATCAGCTTCGCCATGGCCGCGACGGTCCGCTCAGGCGTGCTGCTGGCCGGCCGGCCCCGGATCGCCATGTCGAGGTAGGTGATCACGTTGAGTGTGGTGGTGCCCGCGGCGCCGGCCGCGGCGCCAATCAGCACACCCGCCCAGATGCGCGAAACCCGGTTGGTTTTCCTCACCGCTGTCTCCTGGATCGTCATGTCTTTCCGGGATGCCACCGCGCGGGCATTGACCCGTCAGCGCCGCAGCCGTGACCACAATGCCGACCACCATCGTCCGCTGGACCTCAGCTGGTCGAGCAGTTCGGGAGCCTGGGCGCGGACAGCCTCGAGCACCTGGCCCGGCGACGGGTTGACCATCGCGATGTCGCCGACGACCACCGTCGGAACGGTCTCGTTGCCGTCGGCGATGGAGCGGACCACCGCGGCGGCGTCCGGGTCGGCCCAGATGTCCACCTCCCGGGTCGGCAGGCCCAGCCGGCGCAGCGCGCCGCGCAGGCGCCAGCAGAACGGACAACCCGGCCGCCAGTAGACGACGACCTCCGGTGCGCTCATGGCCGGCCCACCGAGCGCTGGATGTCCAGCAACTCGTCGACCGACCACTGGTCGTCGGCGTGCCGGCCGTAACGCAATGCGAGAACCGTTCCGTCGGCATCGATGAGGAAGTCGGCGGGCAGCCCCAAATGCGTTGTGCCGTCGTTCGATCCAACGCCGCCATAGTCGGGGTCGCCGCGGTGGTCGAGCATGGCCCGATACCCGCGCAACGCCGAGGACCACGAACGCGGGTCGGCGACGGCGCGCAGGCTGGTTTCGACCCCGAATTCGCGGTAGATCGCCTTGTCGGGGTCGGCGACCACCGCGAACGGCAACAACGCCTGGTAGCCGCGCAGCGCATCGGCCGGGGAATGGAAGAACACCACCTCGGTGATCCCGGCGCCGGCGAGCTCGGCGTGCCGGTCGGCGAATCCGCGCAGGTGCAGGCTGCAGATGGGGCACCCGGCGAATCGGCGAAACTGCAGGTGCGTGGTGCCGCTCGCCGCCGGTATCGACAACGACTGGCCGGTGATCGTCTCCCACCGGCGCACCGGGACGGTCGCGCCGGTCGACAGCCGGTTGCTCGCCGAACGCTTCATGGCCGGCGCAACAGGAACAGGCTGTAGGCGGCCAGCGACTGCGCGTCGGCGATCACCCCCGAGCGGATCATCTGCTCGACGTCGTCGCGGGAGAACCAGGCATCGCGCATGTCCTGCTCCTCGGGCTCGCGATCGTGCTCCCCTTCGACGATCCCGGTGGCCAGGAACACCCAGCCGCGCTGACTGGTCATCCCGGGCACCGTGTCGATGCGGCCCAGCGCCTCGAACGACGCCGCGCGCAGGCCGGTCTCCTCGCGCAGCTCCCGCTCGGCCAGCTCGGCCGGCTCGAGATCCTCGGCCGCGGTGCCCTGGGGGAACTCCCAGCACCGCACACCGAGCGGATACCGGAACTGTTCGACGAGCCGGAAGCGGTCCCCGTCATAGGGCATCACCAGCGCGTAGTCCGGCTTGTCCACCACGCTGTAGATGCCCGGTGTGCCGTCCGGGAACCGGATGTCGTCCTCGCGGATCGACAGCCACGAGTTCCGGTAGATCTCGCGCGACGCGAGGCGTTCGATGATGGGCACCAGACCAGTATCGCGTCCGGGCGCTTCAGTGGCACAAATCGGCGTGGTGTCCGATAGTCATAGCAATCAGCGAACACCGATACCGCCAGAGGTGGGGTTTCATGCCGGACGAGCCGACCTCGAAACGCGCGTGACCATGCGCCGTCACATCATCGTCAGCGGCGAGGACTCACTGGCCACGACGATCGTCGAGGAGCTCAACAACGCCGGCGTGAGCATCGTCCAGCTCGCCAGCCCGGCCGACCTGCACGCCGCCGGCATATCCGCGGCCGCCGCGGTCGTCTGCGCCGGCGACGACGACGCGACCAACCTCGAGATCGCGCTGCTGGCGCGCAAAGCCAACCCGGACGTGCGCGTGGTGGCGCGGCTGGCCAATGGCGTGCTCCGCGAGGCGGTGGCCGACGACAACGGCCCCGGCGCGATCCTCGACGTCGCCGACCTCGCAGCACCGTCGGTCGTGGAGGCCTGCCTGTCCCGTAAGGCGCACCCGATCCAAGCGGCGGGCATCGAGTTCGTCGTCTCCGACGCCGAAGCGCCGCGTGACGGCAGACTCCGCGACCTCTACGGCGATCTGGCGCCGGTGGCGGTCATCCACGGCAAGAACTCCGAGACGCCCGGCACGGTCGTGGCATGCCCGGGCCGGGATCTGCGGGTACTGGCCGGAGACCTGACCGTGGTGGTCGGCACCCCCGAGGAGCTGGCCTGCTGCGGCATCAGGACACCCCGGACCAACCGCACGCGCACCCACCGGCCGCGATTGCGGCGCGTGTTCGACGCCGCCCGCACCCTGCGCAATGACGTCAACCCGATGTTCTATCGCGCGCTGGCTGCCGCGCTGACGTTGTGGATCGGCTCGACCGCGGTGTTGCGCTTCACCTACCAGACCCCGCCGGGCATGACGTGGATCGACGCGCTGTACTTCAGCACCGAGACGATCGCCACGGTGGGATACGGCGACTTCAGCTTCCTGCACCAGCCGATGTGGCTGCGACTGTTCAGCATCATGTTGATGTTCGCCGGTGTGACCACGACCGCGCTGCTGGTCGCGTTCATCGCCGACTTGTTGCTGTCGCGCCGCTTCGCCCACTCGGCCGGACGCCGGCAGGCCCGCCATCTGCGCAACCACATCGTCGTGGTGGGCCTGGGTTCGTTCGGCATCCGCGTCGTGAGCGATCTGACCACCGCCGGCTACGACGTAGCGGTGATCGAGCGCGACGAGAACAGCCGGTTCCTGTCGTCGGCGGCCCAACTCGACGTGCCGGTGATCTTCGGGGACGCGACGCTGCACCAGACTCTGGAGTCGGCCCGCGTCGAACACGCCCGCGCGATCGCGGTGCTCACCCAGGACGACATGGTCAACATCGAGACCGGAATCGTGCTGCGCGAGATGTTGGGACCTCGGACGATGCCGCACGTGCATCGGCCCGACGTTCCCACCGTGCTGCGCATCTACGACCGGGCACTGGGCAGCGCGGTCGCGCAGCGGTTCGGATTCGAACATGTCCGCTCGACCGTCGACCTGGCCGTGCCGTGGTTCATCGGCGCTGCGATGGGCCTGCAGGTGCTCGGCACCTTCTCGGTCGGGCAGCGGTCCTTCATGGTCGGCGCCATGCACGTGGCGGCCGGCAGCGAACTCGACGGGCTGCGCATGTTCGAACTGTCCACGCGAACCCGCGTCATCGCGATCACCCGACACGACACGCCCGTCAACCTGCATCCGCGGCGCGACGCCTGGCTGCGCGCCGGGGACACCGTCTACCTCGTCGGGCCGTACCGGGAGCTGCTGGCCACGCTGCGCAAGGGCCAGCCGCCGGCCCCCACCAGCGTCGACGAGCGCGCCAGCTAGAGCCTCGCGGCCACATCGGCGGCGCGCCGGAGCTGGTCGAGCTCCGAACTGGTCGGAATGAGCTGGACCTCGTCGGTGCCGATGTCGGAGAACCTGCGCAGCACGTCCAGGAGCTGCTCCTCGGTGCCGGCCCAGCCGGTCGTCGGCGCCATCGCGTCGACGTACTCTGCCGGTATCCAGTTCATGTAGCGCCGTAGATGACGGTGCACCTGTGCGCGGGCCTGCTCGGGCGGGCCGAACGCGAACCAGAACGACGTCATCAGGTGGGGTTTGGGCTTGCCGGCCTGCGCCCAGGCCTGCCGCGCCACATCGAACAGCTCGTTCTGCTTGGCGACATCGAGATCCAAGGTGGTGCCGGCCAGCCCGTCAGCCCAGGCCGCGGCGCTACGGATGGTCTTGGGTCCGATGCTGCCCACGAGCAGCGGCGGGCCACCCGGCTGCACCGGCGCCGGCCCGACGGGCAGCACCGAATCGGTGACCTTCTCCCCCGCCCACACCCGCTTCATCACCGCCACGCGTTCGGCCATGTCGCGCATCGTCTGCGTCGCCGGGTCGGCGCCCACGGCCTGGTAGTCCTCGTGCCTGCCGCCGACGCCGATGCCCGCGCTCAGCCGCCCGCCGCTGAGCATGTCGCCGGTGGCCAGGCCCTTGGCCAGCATGACCGGGTCGTGCAGTTGGGGGACGATGACGGTCGTCAGCAGCCGCACCCGATTCGTCCAGGCCGCCAGCGCGCCCAGCAGCGTCAGGTTGTCCGGATTGTCGAACGCGATCCGCTCGCCCCAGCACAGCGATGAGAACGGGCCCTCGTCGACGGTGCGCGCCCAGCCCCGCAAGAGCGTCGCATCCAGGTCGGGCTCCATCACCGGCATCGTCATCGCTACCTGCACAGCGCCGATTCTGGCAGCATCATCCGTGTGGGTTCGAGCAGCACCTCCATCGCGCACGTGCGGCTGACCGTCACCGACATCGAGCGGTCGCGACGGTTCTACGAGAGCGTGTTCGGATGGCCGGTCCTGCTGGAGGTTCCCGACAATGCCGACGAAGCGACCCGCAACCGCCTGGGTTTTCTGTTCGGGGGTGTCATCTACGACCTCGGCGGCACATTGCTCGGGCTGCGCCCCGTCGGCGCCGACCGCTTCGACGAGGACCGCACCGGGCTGGACCACATCGCGTTCCGGCTCGCCAGCAGGTACGAAATCGACTCTGCGGCAGCCCATCTCGATCAGATCGGCGTGCCCCATGAGACGGTCAAGGACATCGGGCCGTCATACATCCTGCAGTTCCGCGATCCCGACAACATCGCCCTGGAACTCACCGCGCCAAAGTAGTCGAATGAGTTGTCGCCGCGAGGATGCGCACAGTGACAGCCGCGAACGCGTGTCTGTGCACCGGCACGCACGATCGCGGGACGAAGTTCGGAGGTAACCACCATGACCATCAGCTTCAACCACACCATTGTCGCGGCCCGCGACAAGCACAAGTCCGCGGAATTCCTCACCGAACTGTTCGGACTGCCCAGCCCAAAACCGTTCGGCCACTTCATGGTTGTCGCACTCGAGCACGGCGTCAGTCTCGACTACACCGACGTCGCCCCCGGCGAGGACATCACGCGCCAGCACTACGCGTTTTTGGTCGCCGAGCAGGATTTCGACGCGATCTACGGCAAGATCCGCTCACGCGGCCTACTGCACTGGGCCGACCCGCGGCAGAGCCGGCCCGGCGAGATCAACCACAACGACGGCGGACGCGGTGTCTATTTCCTGGATCCCGCCGGACACACCATGGAGATCCTGACCCGTCCTTACGGCTCGGGCAGCTGAACGCTGACACACCATTAGTTACCGCGTGACCTCATCGAGCTTCCCGGTGGCGACGTCGAAGACGAACCCACGCAGGGACACCTGCTTGGTGACGAACGGGCTGATCTCGATGCGGCGCAACGACTGCCGCACGTCCTCGGCCACGTCGGCAAAGGCCTCGGGCGCCCACGGTGGTTTGACGCCCGTCTCTGCGGCGATGGCGCGCCGGAAGTCGGCGTCGGTGAACGTCAGCATGCCGCAGTCGGTGTGATGGATCAGCATGACCTCGCGGGTGCCCAGCAACCGCTGGCTGATGGCCAGCGAGCGGATCGTGTCGTCGGTGACCACGCCCCCAGCGTTACCGATGACGTGGGCCTCACCCTCGGCGACGCCCAGCATGCGGTAGATGTCGAGCCGGGCGTCCATGCACGCCACGATCGCGACGTGTTTGCTCGGCGGCATGGGAAGCGGGTCCGTGAACGAGCTCGCGTAGCCGGCATTGTGGGCCAGATAGTCGTCGGTGACCGTCACGTCAGCCTCCCTCACAGTGACGCCGGACGTCGTGTGATGCATGCTACATCCACGTGGCAGAGGCCGGGTCCGGCGTTGCCACCGCGCTGCCGCGCCCCGGCTCGATAGCCTGTCACCATGCGACCAGGACGGGCCGGCCGGGCATGATCCGCTTCCTGGCGCGCCGGTTGCTCAACTATGTCGTGCTGCTGGCGCTGGCGTCCTTCCTCACCTATTGCCTGACCTCCTTCGCCTTCCGGCCGCTGGACAGCCTGCTGCAGCGCAACCCCCGGCCGCCGCAGGCGGTGATCGACGCCAAGGCCCACGCCCTCGGCCTGGACAAGCCGGTCCCGATCCGCTACGCCGACTGGGCCGCGCACGCCGTGCGGGGTGACTTCGGGACCACCGTCACCGGCCAACCCGTCGGCTCCACGCTGTGGCGCCGCGTCGGCGTCACCCTGCGACTGCTGGTCATCGGCTCGGTCGTGGGCACCGCGCTCGGTGTGGTGGCCGGCGCGTGGGGCGCCATCCGCCAGTACCGGCTCAGCGACCGGCTCGTCACCACCGTGGCATTGCTGATACTGAGCACTCCGACCTTCGTCATCGCCAACCTGCTGATCCTCGGGGCGCTGCGGGTGAACTGGGCGCTGGACATGCACCTGTTCGACTACACCGGGGAGACGTCGCCGGGGATACGGGGTGGCACCTGGGCGCACCTGCTCGACCGGCTGCGGCACCTGGTCCTGCCGTCGATGACGCTGGCGCTGGGCGCCGCCGCCGGCTACAGCCGGTATCAGCGCAACGCCATGCTCGACGTGCTGGGCCAGGATTTCATCCGCACCGCCCGCGCCAAGGGGCTCACCCGCCGGCGCGCGCTGGTCAAACACGGTCTGCGCACCGCGCTGATCCCCCTGGCCACCCTGTTCGCCTACGGGGTCGCCGGGCTGGTCACCGGCGCGGTGTTCGTCGAGAAGATCTTCGGCTGGCACGGGATGGGCGAGTGGCTGGTGCAGGGCATCGCGACCCAGGACACCAACATCATCGCCGCCATCACCTTGTTCTCCGGCACCGTGGTGCTGCTGGCCGGGCTGCTCTCCGACGTCTTCTACGCCGCGCTGGACCCGAGAGTGCGGGTGTCGTGAGCGCCGACGCACCGGAGTTCACCTCGCACCGCACCCTGGTGCTGCGACGGTTCGCCCGCAACCGGGGCGCGATGGTCTCGCTGACGCTGCTGGCACTGCTGTTCATGGGCTGCTACACGCTGCCCCCGCTGCTGCCGTATTCGTATCAGGACCTCGATTTCAACGCCCTGCTGCAGCCGCCCGACACCCGGCACTGGCTGGGCACCAACGCGATGGGCCAGGACCTGCTGGCCCAGATCGTGCGCGGCATGCAGAAGTCGATGCTGATCGGAGTCTGTGTCGCGGTCATCTCCACCGGCATCGCCGCCACCGTGGGCTCGGTCGCGGGGTATTTCGGCGGCTGGCGGGACCGGGTGCTGATGTGGGTTGTCGACCTGATGTTGGTGGTGCCCGCGTTCATCCTGATCGCCATCGTCACCCCGCGAACCAAGAACTCGGCGAGCATCCTGATGCTGGTGCTGTTGCTGGCCGGCTTCGGCTGGATGGTCAGCTCGCGCATGGTGCGAGGCATGACACTGAGCCTGCGCGAGCGCGAATTCATCCGGGCGGCACGGTATATGGGGGTGACCAGCCGCCGGATCATCGTCGGGCACGTGGTGCCCAACGTGGCGTCCATCCTGATCATCGACGCCGCGCTGAACGTCGCCTCGGCCATCCTGGCCGAAACCGGCCTGAGCTATCTCGGTTTCGGCATCCAGCCGCCGGACGTCTCGCTGGGCAGTCTGATCGCCAACGGCACCCAGTCAGCGACCACGTTCCCGTGGGTCTTCCTGTTCCCGGCCGGGGTGCTGGTGCTGATCCTGATGTGCGCCAACCTGACCGGCGACGGTCTGCGTGACGCGCTGGACCCCGGCAGCGCGACGTTGCGGGGCGGCGCCCGGTGAGCCCGCTGCTGGAGGTGACCGATCTGGCAGTCACCTTCCCGGCCGACGGCGGGCCGGTGACCGCGGTGCGCGGCATCAGCTACAGCGTGGACGCGGGCGAGGTCGTGGCCATGGTGGGCGAGTCGGGCTCGGGCAAGTCCGTGTCCGCGATGGCCGTCGTGGGGCTGCTGCCGGAGTACGCCCGGGTGCGCGGCTCGGTGCGGTTGCAGGGCACCGAACTGCTGGGCCTCGCCGACGCGGAGATGTCGCGGTTCCGCGGCAAGTCGGTCGGAATGGTGTTCCAGGATCCGATGTCCGCGCTGACGCCGGTCTACACCGTGGGCGACCAGATCGCCGAGGCGATCGAGGTCCACCAGCCGCGCGGCGAGCGCGGGGCCGCCCGGCGGCGCGCGGTGGAACTGCTCGAACTGGTCGGGATAGCACAGCCCGAGCGGCGCGCCCGCGCCTTCCCGCACGAGCTCTCCGGCGGCGAGCGGCAACGGGTGGTGATCGCCACCGCGATCGCCAACGATCCCGACCTGCTGATCTGCGACGAGCCCACCACTGCCCTCGATGTCACCGTGCAGGCGCAGATCCTCGAGGTGCTTAAGACCGCACGCGACATCACCGGCGCCGGGGTGCTGATCATCACCCACGACCTCGGGGTGGTGGCCGAGTTCGCCGACCGGGCGCTGGTGATGTACGCGGGCCGGGTCGTCGAGTCCGCGGCGGTGCACGACCTCTACCGCGATCGCCAGATGCCCTACACCGTGGGCCTGCTGGGCTCGGTCCCGCGGCTGGATGCCGCGCAGGGCACCCGGCTCGTGCCCATCCCCGGCGCGCCGACGTCGCTGGTCAGCCTGGAGCCGGGCTGCCCTTTCGCTCCGCGCTGCCCGCTGGTGATCGACGAATGCCGCGCGGAGGAGCCGGATCTGGTGTTGGTCGGGCCTGAGCACCGGGCCGCCTGCATCCGCACCGACCAGGTCGACGGGCGCAGCGCCGCAGACATCTACGGGATCCAGACCGCTGCCCGGGCTGCAGAACCCGGCGACTCCGCGGTCGTCGTGCGGGTCCGCGACCTGGTCAAGACCTACCCGCTGACCAAGGGCGTGCTGCTGCGTCGCACGGTCGGCGAGGTGCGCGCCGTCGACGGGGTCAGCTTCGAACTGAGGAAGGGCCGCACGCTGGGCATCGTCGGCGAGTCCGGCTCGGGCAAGTCGACCACACTGCACGAGATCCTGGAACTGGTTGGGCCGCAATCGGGCTCGATCGAGGTACTCGGCAGCGACGTCGCCGCGCTGAGCCCCACGAGCCGGCGGGCGCTGCGCCGCGACATCCAGGTCGTGTTCCAGGACCCGGTCGCCTCCCTGGACCCGCGGCTCCCGGTCTTCGAACTAATCGCCGAGCCGTTGCGCGCCAACGGTTTCGACAAGGCCGATACTAATGCACGGGTGGCGGAGCTGTTGGGCATCGTGGGATTGCGCCACGCCGACGCGGCCCGCTACCCCGCCGAGTTCTCCGGCGGGCAGAAGCAGCGCATCGGCATCGCCAGGGCGCTGGCCTTGCAGCCCAAGATCCTGGCGCTCGACGAACCGGTATCGGCCCTCGACGTCTCCATCCAGGCGGGGATCATCAATCTGCTGCTCGACCTGCAGGAGCGATTCGGGTTGTCGTATCTGTTCGTCTCCCACGACCTTTCGGTGGTCAAGCATCTGGCCCACGACGTGGTCGTGATGCACGCCGGCAAAATCGTCGAACAGGGCGAGAGTGCGCAGATCTTCGGTGACCCGCAGCACGAGTACACGCGCCGGCTGCTGGGCGCGGTGCCGCAACCGGATCCGAGCAGGCGTGGCTAGCCGCTTGCACCGGAGCCGAACCCGCGCTCACGACGCCCAGACTGCGTCCAGTGCGTCGATTCGGGGCGGACGGGTGCGGTGGGCGCAGGCTCGATCGCAGGGCTCAGGGCTGGTGGCGGCTTGCCTTGCCGTCGCGCTGGTGGTCTCCGGCTGCTCGGCGATCAACCTGGCACCTGAGAACGCCATGAAGGCCCGGCTCGGCTCGAGCAGTGACGTCAACCCGCACAATCCCGCCACGCTGCGCGACGGGGGCAACCTGAAGCTGGCGCTCAGCGACTTCCCGCCCAACTTCAACATCCTGCACATCGACGGCAATTCGGCCGAGGTGGCCTCAATGATGAAGGCCACGCTGCCGCGGGCGTTCGTCATCGGTCCCGACGGCTCGACGACCGTCGACACCAACTACTTCACCAGCGTCGAACTCACCGGAACTTCGCCTCAGGTGGTCACCTACACGATCAACCCACGCGCGGTGTGGTCGGATGGCACACCGATCACCTGGCGCGACATCGCCAGCCAGATCCACGCCCTGTCCGGCGCCGACAAGGCGTTCGAGATCGCCGGGCCCGGCGGCGCTGATCGCGTCGCGTCGGTGACCCGCGGGGTCGACGACCGGCAGGCGATCATGACCTTCGCCAAGCCCTACGCCGAGTGGCGCGGCATGTTCGCCGGCAACGGCATGTTGCTGCCCGCCAGCATGACCGCCACACCCGAGGCCTTCAACAAAGGTCAGCTGTCCGGGCCCGGCCCGTCGGCGGGCCCGTTCATCGTTTCGGTCCTCGACCGGACCACGCAACGAATCGTGTTGACGCGCAATCCCACATGGTGGGGGCCACGGCCGCGGCTGGACGCCATCACTTATCTGGTGCTCGACGACGCCGCGCGGTTGCCCGCGCTGCAGAACGACACGATCGACGCCACCGGCATCGCGACGGTGGACCAGCTGGCGATCGCGCAACACACCACGGGCATCTCGATCCGTCGTGCGCCCGCCCCGAGCTGGTCGCACTTCACGTTCAACGGGGCGCGGGGATCGATCCTGGCCGACAAGGCGCTGCGCATCGCCGTGTCCCAGGGCATCGACCGGCAGACCATCGCCAAGGTCGTCCAGTACGGGCTCACCACCGACCCGGTGGCACTGGGTAATCACATCTACGTCGCGGGCCAGCAGGGCTACCAGGACAACAGCGCCGTCGTCCCGTATGACCCGGCCGCGGCGCGACGCGAGCTCGACGCGCTGGGCTGGAAACTCAACGGCCAGTTCCGGGAGAAGGACGGGCACCAACTTTTGATCCGCGATTTGTTCTATGACGCGCAGGGTTCGCGGGCCTTCGCCCAGATCGCCCAGCACAGCCTGGCTCAGATCGGGGTCAAGCTCGACCTGGTGGCCCGCTCGGGCAGCGGCTTCTTCAGCAACTACGTCAACGTCGGGGACTTCGACATCGCGCAGTTCGGCTGGCTGGGCGACGCATTCCCGCTGTCGTCGCTGACCCAGATCTACCAGTCCGACGGCGCGAGCAACTTCGGCAAGATCGGGAGCCCGCGGATCGACGCCGCGATCGAGCGTACGCTCGAAGAACTCGATCCCGCCAGGGCACGGGCGCTGGCCAACGACCTCGACAAGCTCATCTGGGCCGAGGGATTCAGCCTGCCGTTGACCCAGTCGCCGGGCGACGTGGCGGTGCGCAGCACGCTGGCCAATTTCGGCGCCCCGGGTCTGGCCGACCTGGATTACACCGCGATCGGTTTCATGCGGTCCTGAGCCGGCGGAGCAGGGGCGCCGGATATGGCAACCCAGCCTCCACGGCCGCGGCCGTATCGACCGCTTTCCACAGCAGCCGCACCCCAGTCCGCGGCGGGAGCGCGTCCAGCTCGCGAGCCCGGCCGACGAGCGAGTCGGCTTTGCCGCGCCACACCGCGGCTGCGACGGACAGGGCCGCGGGCTCGCGAAAGTCCAGCGCGCTGTGCGCCATCGTCGGCAGCCTCAGCAGCGCCGCATCGGGTATCAGCGATGCGATGCGCTCGGCCACCGTCGGCGGGGTGATCAGGTCGCGGTCGCCGGAGATCAGCACCGTAGGCCAGGCGAACTTCGGCATCTCGGCCACCAGGTCGAACGGCTCTACCTCGAACACCGTTGTCGGGGTGAGGGTTTCACGCAGCGCCACCGCAGGATCAAGCGGCAGGCCGTCGGGCTCGGCGGCGTAGTCGAGTTCACGGAATGCGATGCGGCTGACCAGATCGGCCTCGAAACGGTATGGCACCTTTCGGTTGAGTATCGCGGTGGACCGCAACAGTGCGCGCCACAGCAACATTCGACCGTCGAGCAAGAGGTCGAGTTGGCGGTCGAGCAGGGCGGGGCCGCCGTATCCGTACATCCAGGCGGCCACGTCTCCGCCGGAGGCGGTCATCACGCCCGCCTCGACGAGCGTGCGCATCTTCGGTGCCAGCGCCGCGGTCTCGGGTCCGTCGCCGCCCAGCAACAGCCCGCGAACGGCATCGCGCACCAGCGCGATGTCGTGGCGTGACAGTAGCGGCGAATCCAGCACCATCGCCCGCACCCGCCCGGGATGGCGGACTCCGACCCCGGCCGCGACGTAGGTTCCGTAGGATGCGCCGTAGAGGACGGCCGAGTGCACGCGGGCGTCCTCGAGCACGCCGGCGACGTCGTCGACGACCTGCTCGACGGTGATCGCCTCGGGCGGCAGGTCGGCGCCGGAGTCGTCGTGGCGCGACATGCCCACCCCGCGGTGCTCGATCATGATGACGTCGAGGCCGGCCGCGGCGGCACGCCGCCGGAAGCCCTGGTACATCAGCACCGAGGCCACGCCCGGGCCACCCGGGATGATCACCAGCGGGTGGGTGGACTTGCGGCCGGCGCGCACGTAGTAGAGGTCGAACTCTTCGTCGCTGCCCGGCGAGACGGGCCGGCGCACCGGCCGCACCCCGGGCAGTCGGGTCAGTTTGTCGTGCGTGCGGCGCCGCTTGGCGTTCATGGTCATCGATCTCGAACCACCATGGTCCCCTATTCTGTCGGGAGGGGCCGCCGATGGCAGTGCGGCGGCCCGGTTCGGGGCCTTTCGACCCCGCTATACGTTGAGGTCGATGCGGTGCGCGCCCTTGACGCCGTCATAGCGGTCGGGGCTGCAGGTGAACACGATCACCTGCCCGTGCTCGCCCACGATGTCGAACACCTCCCCCATCGTCGCCAGCCGATCGGGATCGGTGAACCCGAGCGCATCATCGACCACCACCGGGACGGTGTCCTCCTTGGCGACCAGCGCGGCGCCGGCGAACCGGGCCAGGATCCCGAGTTGCTCTTTGGCCCCGCCCGAGAGGGATTCGTAGGGCACCGTCACGCCGTCCAAGGTTCGGGTGTGAATGCGCAGGTCGGGGTCGACGTCGACCTCGAAGGTCGGCCCGAACACCGGGCGACCGAGCCGCTGCAGCTCACTGCGGTAGGGGTCGACGTAGCGCAGGCGGGTGTTCTCGCGGTGGCGGGTCATCACCGAGCGCAGCAACTGCGCGGCCCGGGCCCGGCCGCCGATGCGGGCGTGCTCGCCAGTGGCGTGCTCGAGTTCGGTCTCTGCGGCGTCGAGTTTGCCTTTGCGGCCCTCGGTGCCGATGACCGAGAGTTCGATGCCGACCTCGCGCAGCGCGCGGGCGGCGTCCTCGTAGCGCTCGTGCAGGGATGCGGCCTCGTCGGTCGCTGCCTGCAGTTCGGCGGCCACCGCATCGGGCGCCGCGGCGGCCAACTGTTCGGCCAGCTCCGCGACGCGGCGCTCGGCGGCCTGCGCGGCTACGCGCCCGGCCTCGGCCCCGGCGGCGAGGTCCTCATCGCGGGACGCCTCCCGCTCCCGGGCCAGCCGCTCGGCGACCGTGGCCAACTCCGCGCGCTGGGCCTCGGCTTTGTTCTGCAAAACCGTTGCCTGCGTCGATGATTCGTTGAGCCGGGCGCGGGCGGCGGCCGCCGCCTCGCGGGCGGTCTCGCAGGCGGCGTTCGCGGCTGCGCGTGCCTGCTCGGCGGAGTCGAGTTCGGCACGGGCCGCACTGGCATCGATGGCCGGGATGCCGGCCCCGTCCCGCCCGGCGGCACCGAGCTGCGTCAGGCGCGCGCGCAAGTGGTCGACATCGTCGTCACCGCACAACCCGGCCAACGTGGCGCTCAACTGGTCGCGGGCGTTCTGCAGTTCACGGCGACGCTGACCCTCCGTGCGCGCCTCGCCGAGGTCTGCCACCGCACCGCCCGCCAACGCAGCGGTCAGCTCTTGTCGGGCCGCGGCATGTTCGGCTTGCACGTCGAGCGCGGCCGCACCCGGGGTGACCCGCGCGCTCAGCACGCCGGGCACCTCGACCGTGGTGGGGCCGGTCGCGGTGATCGACCAGCTTTCACCTGCCGACAGCGACACTCGTTGGTCACCGGCGGACAGTTCGACGGCGGCGGCCGCGGTGAACTCGACCACGGCCGAGATCAGTGTCAGCTGACCACCGATGCGGTCGACCGCGGCCGCGGCATCCTCGATTCGCCGGAGCACCTGCTCGGTGACCACGACCGTGGAAAGCTGTTCACAGATCCGGTCACGGTCAGTGTGGAGAGCCTCGATCTTGGCCAGCCGGGCCCGCAGCCGGTCGGCCTCCTCGCGCTCGGCGATCCCGTCCACGGCGCCTCGGGCAACATCGACGCGGCGTTGCGCATCCAGCAGAACCTCCGTCGCGGCTTCGGCCGCAGCATCGGCGGCGTCGGCGGCGTCGCGCGCCGCCGCCTGCGCCTCGGCGGCTTCGCGCGCCGCGGCCTCAGCGGTGGTGACGGTTGCCGTGCGGGCCGCGATTTCGGTGAGCAGCACGGCGCGCCCGTCGTGGGCGGCGGCTGCGGCGGCGCTCGTCGCACCCGTCGCCGCGGCGACCAGCTGGGCCTCGCGGGCCTGCGCGGTGAGCTCGGCGACGGTGTCGGCCGCGGCCCGTGCGGCGGCCAGGCGCGGCCCGGCGGCCATCCGCTGCTGGGACAACTCGGCGACCTGCTCGGTCAGCGCGGCGTGGCGGCGCACCCGCTCGTCGACCTCGGCGACGGCGGCCGCGCAGACCACCACCTCCGCCTCGGCCTTCGCGAGCCGAGAGATCGCGTTGGCCCACTCCCCGGTGGGGCGCCCGGTCGGGGTGAAGTAGCGGCCGTACTCGGCCTCGATCCGCTCGACCAGGAGCGGCTCGGTCCCCGACAGGGCCGCGTCGGCGCCCGAATGCGCGGCGGCGACGTCCAGCGCACGCGACAGCGCATCGCAGCCCGACAGATTCACCGCGGTGGTCGACGCGCTCTGCAACACCCGCTGGGCACGCCACAGGTCGGCGTCCACCGTCTCGGCCAGCATCGCCGTGACCCGCTCGTGGGCTTCGTCGCCGGTCAGCTGCTCGCGGTGCGGCGCCAGCACAGTCAGCTCCGTCTCGAACTTCTTGTGGAACCGCTTGCGATAGACGAAACGATAAGGACCGCAGCTGATCTCGGCGCTGACCTCCGAGCCCACGTCGCTGTGGGCGGGCTTCACCTGCTTGACTTCCTTTCGCGTCGACCGGTCCCGGTATTCCAGCAGCAGGTCGAGCGCCTCGATCATCGACGACTTGCCGATCTCGTTGGCGCCGCACACCACGACCACACCGTGGTCGGGAAACGCGATTTCCCGGTGCGCGACGCCACGGTAGTTCGTCAGGACCAGCCGGTGCAGCTTCATGCCGCCCCCCGGTCGGCCAGTCGCAGCAACAGCGCGAGTGCCGCCTGCGCATCGGCGGCGGAGTCGGTATCGCCCTCGCGCGCCGTCGCCACCAGTTCCTCGACGGCCGCGGCGGCGAACCCGCCGATGCCCAGATCGGTGAACTCGCCGTCGGCGGGGATGACGGCCAGGTCGGTATGCCGGTCCCAAAGCCCGAGCCAGGCGAACAACCGCGCGTATTTGTCCAGACAGGCGTCCAGTGCGGCGCGGTCGGTGACGGTCAGCGAACCGGCCAGCGCGAGCCGCACCACCGTCCGGTCCTTGGCGGTCATCAGGTCCAGATCGCGGTCAAGATCAGCGATGTCGCGACTGTTGTCGACCTGGCGGCGCAGCGTGGCGAACCGCCAGCGGCCCACCCGCCGGGAGTCCACGGTGACGGCCCGTCGCGGGTCGGTCTCGTCGATGTCGACG
The DNA here is from genome assembly GCF_049197365.1 of Mycobacterium sp. THU-M104. Classification (NCBI taxonomy): domain Bacteria; kingdom Bacillati; phylum Actinomycetota; class Actinomycetes; order Mycobacteriales; family Mycobacteriaceae; genus Mycobacterium; species Mycobacterium sp. THU-M104. The sequence goes on along the minus strand of NZ_JBMIOP010000131.1, from coordinate 1,453 downwards.
ATCAGCACATGGCCAGGGTCGGGTTCGACGTCGTCGAAGCTGGTGACCTCCGGGGAACCGGAGTACCAGATCCGGCCACTGCCGCCGACCCGGGTGAGCGAATGCTTGTCGCCCAGTGCCACGTAGTGCACGACGCCCCGGGCCAGCGCATCGTCGAGCCGGGCGAGCCGGATCAGCGAGGGCTTGTCGCGATCGGGGTCGAGTGCGTCGACACCGCCGTGGGCGAGCAGGATCCGGGTGGCCGCATCCGGGGCCACACCATCCAGCACGTCGGCGACCAGGTCGGTGGTCGGCGCCTTGGACCGCCACGGTGCGGCGACGATCTCCAGCCCGGGCCGGACCTCGTGCACACCTGCCCGGTCGAGGACGGTGACGTTGTCCGGGTGTTCGGCGGTGAACAGCGCGCTGGTGTAGACCGACGAGGCATCGAGGGGATCGTGGTTGCCCGGCAGCAGGTATACGGGAATGCCGATGGCGCGCATGGCTTCCAGGGACTGGCCGACTACCTGGGGGGCGAGCTGGTTGTGTTCGAAGACGTCGCCGGCTACCACGACGAACTCGGCGTCGACCTCGGCTGCCAGCGCGCCCAGGCCGGCCACCGCGTCGCGGCGTGCGGCCGAGTACCGCGGCTGGGCGTCACCGGCGAGAAAATGCCGGGTCATCCCCAGCTGCCAATCGGCGGTGTGCAGGAATCGCATGCCTGCGACCCCCTCTCGGATTGCGTGGCTGTCAGGGCACCGCGAGCCTATGTCCGGCCACCGACAAGAACGGGGACCTCGACCGGCAGGATTCGGGTGCACCGTCGCCACCAGCCACGATGCGATGCTGGGCGCCGTGTGCGCATCTCAGCGCCAAGGCCACATCGAGATGTGGGAGAACAGCCGGTGTTCAATCTTGTTCCACTTCGACGTGCCAGGCGGCAGGTGACAGACGGTGATGGCCAGGCCGGTCTCGTCGGCGAAGCGGGCCAGTTCGGTCTTCCACAACCGGGTGCGGTAGCCATTGGAGCCGCCGCCGTCTGCGCAGATCAGCAGCCGACTCGCCGTTGGGTAGGCGCCGGATCCGGTGATACGCCACCAGGTTGCGAGGGTGGCCACAGCGTTGGTCTGAGGTGTGTCTGACTTAATGAGGCATTCGTGGTTCGAAATACCCAGACAAGAGCGGTGCGTGATCATGGTTGGGTTTCCTTCAGGTGTCGACGGTAGTTGATGCGGTCGGCGCGTGCCCGGACGAGCCCGTCGCGGCGAGCTTGGCGGATGGCGTCACCGCGTCCTTCGTGTTCGTCGCATGGGGTGACGTAGCCGATGGCGGCCGAGAGCCGCACGGTGTTGTAGTGGATCTGGACGCGGGCGAGTTCGGCGTCGAGTTCGGCGCCGTCGCGGATCTTCTCCAGGTGCGGCCATTCGCCCTTGACGTGTCCGAACAGGGTCTCGATCCAGGCCTGGTCTTGGGG
>NZ_JBMIOP010000118.1:0-1944 GCF_049197365.1 Mycobacterium sp. THU-M104 | reverse complement strand
CTGTCGAAAACACCTGTCGAAGGAGACATCACCATGGCTGAAGCCGTCATCGTCGAGGCGGTCCGCTCACCCGTCGGCAAGCGCAACGGCGGGTTGTCCGGCGTGCACCCCGCCGACCTGTCCGCGCAGGTGCTCAACGGCCTGGTCGGCAAGGCCGGCATCGACCCCGAGATCGTCGACGACGTCATCTGGGGCTGCGTCATGCAGGCCGGCGAGCAAGCCCTCGACATCGGCCGCACCGCGCTGCTGACCGCCGGCTGGCCGGAGACCGTCCCGGGTGTGACCGTCGACCGCCAGTGCGGGTCGAGTCAGCAGTCGGTGCACTTCGCCGCGGCCGGGGTGGTCGCCGGCCACTACGACGTGGTCGTCGCCGGTGGGGTGGAGTCGATGTCGCGCACGCCGATGGGCTCGTCGCTGGCCAACGGCGGACGGCCGTACCCGGACGCGTTCATGAACCGCTACGACCGCCAGGTGCCCAACCAGGGACTCGGCGCCGAGATGATCGCCGAACAATGGGGGCTGAGCCGCACCGCGCTCGACGAGTTCTCCCTCGCTTCGCACGAAAAGGCCGCGGCAGCACAAGATTCCGGTGCCTTCGATGACCAGATCGTGGGCGTCAAGGACCAGGAAGGCGGTGTGGTGCTCAAGGACGAGGGTATCCGCCGCGGCACGTCGATGGAGAAATTGGCGTCGCTGAAGCCGGCCTTCAAGGAGGACGGCGTGATCCACGCCGGCAACTCCTCGCAGATCTCCGACGGCTCGGCCGCGCTGCTGTTCATGTCCGCAGAGAAGGCGAAGTCGTTGGGGCTCAAGCCGATCGCGCGGGTGCACACCGCTACCCTGGCCGGCGCCAACCCGGTGACAATGCTGACCGCGCCCATCCCGGCCACCCAGAAGGTCCTGCAGCGCTCCGGGCTGAGCATCGACGAGATCGGAGCCTACGAGGTCAACGAGGCCTTCGCCCCGGTCCCCTTGGCGTGGCTGAAGGACATCGGCGCCGACGAGAAGAAGCTCAACCCCAACGGCGGTGCGATCGCGCTGGGCCACCCGCTCGGCGGTTCGGGGGCGCGCCTGATGACCACACTGCTCTACCACATGCGGGACAAGGGGATTCGCTACGGCCTGCAGACGATGTGTGAGGGCGGCGGCCAGGCCAACGCCACCATCCTGGAGCTGCTGTGACGCACGGCGATACCAGCCGGCCCGCGGTGCTGGTCGAACGTCGCGGCAACGTCGCAGTCATCACCATCAACCGGCCGGAGGCCCGCAACGCGATCAACGGCGCGGTGAGCGTCGGGGTCGGCGACGCGCTCGAAGAGGCGGGGCGCGATCCCGAGGTGTGGGCCGTCGTCGTCACCGGTGCCGGTGAGAAGTCGTTCTGCGCCGGTGCCGATCTCAAGGCGATCGCGCGCCGGGAGAACCTGTATCACCCCGAACACGGGGAATGGGGCTTCGCCGGCTACGTGCACCACTTCATCGACAAGCCCACCATCGCCGCGGTCAACGGAACCGCACTGGGCGGCGGAACCGAGATCGCGATGGCCAGCGACCTGGTGGTGGCGGCCGAGGGCGCCACGTTCGGGCTGCCGGAGGTCAAGCGGGGACTCATCGCCGCGGCCGGCGGAGTCTTCCGGATCATGAACCACCTGCCCCGCAAGGTGGCCGTGGAACTGCTGATGACCGGCGAGCCGATCACGGCCACCGACGCGTGCCGGTGGGGCCTGATCAACCAGGTCGTCGCCGAGAGCCCCGAAAAAGGCTCCGTGCTCGACGCCGCGTTGGCACTCGCCGCGCGGATCACCGTCAACGCGCCGCTGTCGGTGCAGGCCAGCAAGCGCATCGCCTACGGGGTCGACGACGGCGTCATCGCCGACGAGGAACCAGGCTGGCAGCGCACTGTCCGCGAGATGCGCACCGTGCTGAAATCCGAGGACGCCAGAGAAG
>NZ_JBMIOP010000073.1:0-19527 GCF_049197365.1 Mycobacterium sp. THU-M104 | reverse complement strand
CGGCCCGATCCGGCTCGTCGCGCGCGAGTCCGCCACGCTGTTCAGGGTGACCGTCGGGCTGTGACGCCCCGCCGGTCCTCCCCAAGGCGGTGAGCGCTCGGGTCCCGTCCTGGTGGCACAGCCTGTCCAGCCCCGGCGACTGCTTGTTCGCCCCCGGACGCCTTCGGGTGCCACCCGGTACGGGGCCACCCAGTACTGTGCCGTCCAAGAGGTGACCAACGGGAGGGTGGATGGCGAATCGGTGGCGCATGAAGTCCGTGGAGCAATCGATCGCCGACACCGATGAGCCGGACACCCGGCTGCGCAAGGACCTCAACTGGTGGGACCTGGTGGTGTTCGGTGTCGCGGTGGTGATCGGTGCAGGCATCTTCACGGTGACCGCCTCGACCGCCGGTGACATCACCGGCCCGGCCATCTGGGTGTCGTTCGTGATCGCCGCGGTCACCTGCGCGCTGGCGGCGCTGTGCTACGCCGAGTTCGCGTCGACGCTACCGGTGGCGGGCAGCGCCTACACCTTCTCCTATGCAACCTTCGGCGAGTTCCTCGCCTGGATCATCGGGTGGAACCTGCTGCTGGAACTGGCCATCGGCGCCGCCGTGGTGTCCAAGGGGTGGTCGACCTATCTGGCGACGGTGGCCGGCTTCGCCGGCAGCCGGTTGCAGCTCGGAGCGGTCCGGCTCGACTGGGCCGCGGTGCTGATCGTCGCGGTGGTGGCGACCCTGATCGCGCTGGGCACGAAGTTGTCGTCGCGGTTCTCGGCGTTGGTCACCGGCGTCAAGGTGGCGGTCGTGGTGCTGGTCGTGGTGGTCGGCGCCTTCTACGTCAAGGGCTCGAACTACTCGCCGTTCGTCCCGGCGCCCGAGGCGGGACGCGAGGCGACAGGCATCAACCAGTCGGTGCTGTCGCTGCTGACCGGGGCACCCGGCAGCCACTACGGCTGGTACGGCGTGCTGGCAGGGGCGTCGATCGTGTTCTTCGCGTTCATCGGGTTCGACATCGTGGCCACCATGGCCGAGGAGACCAAGCGGCCCCAGCGCGACGTACCCAAAGGCATTCTGGTGTCGCTGGCGATCGTCACGGTCCTCTACGTCGCGGTGGCGGTCGTGTTGTCGGGCATGGTGCCCTACACCGAGCTCAAAACCGTTCCGGGCCGGGGTCAGGCCAACCTCGCCACGGCGTTCACCGCCAACGGCGTGCACTGGGCCAGCAAGGTCATCGCCCTCGGCGCGCTGGCCGGGCTGACCACCGTGGTGATGGTGCTGCTTCTCGGTCAGTGCCGAATCTTGTTCGCGATGGCACGCGACGGGCTGCTGCCGCGTTCGCTGGCCAAGACCGGGGCGCGGGGCACGCCCGTGCGTATCACCGTGCTGGTCGCGGTGTTGGTGGCCATGACGGCCTCGGTGTTCCCGATCGCCAAGCTCGAGGAGATGGTCAACGTCGGGACGTTGTTTGCGTTCGTCCTGGTCTCCGCCGGCGTCATGGTGCTGCGCCGCACGCGTCCCGACCTCGAGCGTGGTTTCCGGGCTCCGTGGGTGCCGCTACTGCCGATCGCCTCGATCTGCGCCTGCGCGTGGCTGATGCTGAACCTCACCGCGCTGACCTGGATCCGCTTCGGGGTCTGGCTGCTGGTGGGAATCGCCATCTATCTCGGCTACGGCTACCGGCACTCGGTGCAGGGTCGGCGCGAGTCGGAGCGGGCCACCCCGCAGCCGAGGACTGAACCGACCCGGACCTGACACGAGGGTTACAAACCACCATCAAATGTCTAGACACGAGACGGAAGTGGTCATATTGTCTAAATCGCTGTCACGTGAATCACGAGGAGGTTCGGCACATGTCCACACGGAGGCCTCCGGTGAACCGGGCGACCGGCCAGCACGTCGATCGAGTCGAGGTGCCCGTCTGGCGAGACAGGAAGCGCCGGCTGTGGCTGATGGGCCTCATCGTCCCGACGGCGCTGTTCGTGGTGCTGCCCTTGATCTGGGCGCTCAACCGTCTCGGGTGGCAGTCGGGCTCGCAGGTACTGCTGTGGGTCGGACCGATCCTGGTCTACGTCCTGGTGCCGATCCTGGACCTGCGTTTCGGGCCGGACGGGCAGAACCCGCCCGACGAGGTGATGGAACAGCTGGATGAAGACAGGTACTACCGCTACTGCACCTACCTCTACGTCCCGTTCCAGTACCTGAGCGTGGTACTGGGCGCCTACCTGTTCACCGCCTCCGACCTGGGCTGGCTGGGCTATGCCGGCGGGCTGGGCTGGGCCGGCAAGCTGGGCTTGGCGCTGTCGGTCGGTGTGCTGGGCGGTGTCGGCATCAACACCGCCCACGAGATGGGCCACAAGAAGGAATCCCTGGAGCGCTGGCTGTCCAGGATCACCTTGGCCCAGACCTGCTACGGGCACTTCTACATCGAGCACAACCGCGGCCACCACGTGCGGGTCGCCACCCCCGAGGACCCGGCCTCGGCCCGTTTCGGCGAGACGTTCTGGGAGTTCCTGCCGCGGAGCGTCTTCGGCAGCCTGCGTTCGGCGCTGCATCTGGAAGCCCAGCGACTGCGCCGGCTCGGCAAAAACCCCTGGGACCCCAGGACCTACCTGTCCAACGACGTCCTCAACGCCTGGCTGATGTCGGTGGTGCTGTGGGGCGCGCTGATCGCGGTCTTCGGCCCGGCGCTCATCCCGTTCGTGCTCATCCAGGCCGTCTTCGGCTTCTCCCTGCTGGAGGGCGTCAACTACCTCGAGCACTATGGTCTGCTGCGACAGCAGACCGTCACCGCTTCCGGACAAAGCCGCTACGAGCGCTGCGCCCCGGTGCACAGCTGGAACTCCGACCACCTCGTCACCAACCTGTTCCTGTACCACCTGCAGCGGCACAGCGACCATCACGCCAACCCCACCCGCCGCTACCAGACGTTGCGCAGCATGGACGGCGCCCCCAACCTGCCCAGCGGGTATGCGTCGATGATCTCGCTGACCTACTTCCCGCCGCTGTGGCGCAAGGTGATGGACCATCGGGTGCTCGAGCACTACGGCGGCGACATCACCAAGGTCAACGTGCAGCCGCGCCTACGGGCCAAGGTGCTGGCCAGGTACGGCGCTTCCGACCAGGCGCGGGCAGCATGACCGCCTACCGGTGCCCGGGCTGCGGCTACATCTATGACGAGGCCCAGGGCAATGCGCGGGAGGGCTTTCCGGCCGGCACGGCGTGGGGTCGGATCCCCGAAGAGTGGTGCTGCCCGGACTGCGCGGTGCGCGAGAAGGTCGACTTCATACAGATGGGAGCGAACACGTGAGCGACTACAAACGATTCCGTTGCCTGCAGTGCGGCTTCGAGTATGACGAGGCGCTCGGCTGGCCCGAGGATGGCATCGCCCCCGGCACCCGCTGGGACGACATCCCCGAGGACTGGAGCTGCCCGGATTGCGGCGCGGCGAAAGCAGACTTCGAGATGGTGGAGGTGGCGCGGTCGTGATCGCCACGACCGTCGCCGCGAACGACGCCCTCAAAACAGACGCCCTGAAAAAAGATGCCGCCGAGCCGGTGAAGCGGATGCCATACGCCGAGGCGTCGCGGATGCTGCTGCGGGACTCGGTTCTCGACGCGATGCGGGACCTGCTGCTGGCCCGCGACTGGTCCGCCATCACGCTGTCCGACGTGGCCCGCGCCGCCGGCGTCAGCCGGCAGACCATCTACAACGAGTTCGGCTCGCGTCAGGGCCTGGCGCAGGGTTACGCCCTGCGCCTGGCCGACCGGCTCGTCGACACCGTGCACGCCGCCCTCGACGCCCACGTCGGCGACGTCTACGAGGCGTTCCTGTATGGATTTCGCGAGTTCTTCGCCGAGTCGGCGGCCGACCCGCTGGTGATTTCGTTGCTGACGGGGGTGGCCAAGCCCGACCTGCTGCAGATCATCACCACCGACAGCGCCCCGATCATCACCCGCGCATCGACGAGCCTGACGACGGCTCTGACCCAGAGTTGGGTGGCCGCCAGCGACGAGGATGCCGGCGTGCTGGCCCGCGCCATCGTGCGGCTGGCGCTGAGTTACGTGTCCATGCCACCCGAGGCGAACCATGATGTCGCGGCGGACCTGGCCCGGTTGATGACGCCGTTCGCGGAGCGGCACGGCGTCGCCCACCGGCCCTGAGATCCGGCCCTGAGATCCGGCCCTGAGATCCGGCCCTGAAAGCCGGTCCTGAGATCCGGCCCTGAAAGCAGGGCCGACCTCGGTCCGACTCTCCCTGATCGAGGGGCCGTGAGGTCGTCCTACTACAGTGGCGCAAGAACATACTGAAGCTAAGTACCGCTAGTGCCGGTGAGCCACGAGTAAGGATGAGAGACGCTATGACGACGACCGAAAAATCCCTGAATGCCGACGTCCGGAACGGCATCGACTTCAAGGTTGCCGATCTGTCGCTGGCGGATTACGGGCGTCGCGACATCGAGCTCTCCGAGCAGGAGATGCCGGGCCTGATGTCGCTGCGCCGCGAATACGCCGAGGTGCAGCCGCTCAAGGGCGCGCGGATCTCGGGCTCGCTGCACATGACGGTGCAGACCGCGATCCTCATCGAGACCCTCGTCTCGCTGGGCGCCGAGGTGCGTTGGGCGTCGTGCAACATCTTCTCCACGCAGGACCACGCGGCCGCGGCCGTCGTCGTCGGCCCGTACGGCACCCCCGAGGAGCCCAGGGGCGTTCCGGTGTTCGCCTGGAAGGGCGAGACGTTGGAGGAGTACTGGTGGGCCGCCGAGCAGATGCTGACGTGGCCTGACCAGCCGGCCAACATGATCCTCGACGACGGTGGTGACGCCACCATGCTGGTGCTGCGCGGTGCCCAGTACGAGAAGGCCGGCGTGGTGCCGCCCGCCGAGGACGACGACCCCACCGAGTGGAAGATCTTCTTGAACCTGCTGCGCAACCGCTTCGAGACCGACAAGGACAAGTGGACCAAGGTCGCCGCGTCCGTCAAGGGCGTCACCGAGGAGACCACCACCGGGGTGCTGCGTCTCTACCAGTTCGCCGCGGCCGGGGACCTGGCGTTCCCGGCGATCAACGTCAACGACTCGGTGACCAAATCCAAGTTCGACAACAAGTACGGTTGCCGGCACTCCCTGATCGACGGGATCAACCGCGGCACCGACGTGCTGATCGGCGGCAAGAAGGTGCTGGTCTGCGGCTACGGCGACGTGGGCAAGGGCTGCGCGGAGTCGGTGAAGGGCCAGGGCGCCCGCGTCGTCGTCACCGAGATCGACCCGATCAACGCGCTGCAGGCGTTGATGGAGGGGTACGACGTGGTGACGGTCGACGAGGCGATCGGCCAGGCCGACATCGTCATCACCGCCACCGGCAACAAGGACATCATCACCCTGGAGCACATGAAGGCGATGAAGGACCACGCCGTGCTGGGCAACATCGGGCACTTCGACAACGAGATCCAGGTCGCCCAACTGGAGCGCTCCGGCGCCACCAAGGTGAACATCCGGCCGCAGGTCGACGTGTGGACGTTCCCCGACAGCGGCAAGTCGATCATCCTTCTCTCCGAGGGCCGGCTGCTGAACCTGGGTAACGCCACCGGCCACCCGTCGTTCGTGATGAGCAACAGCTTCTCCAACCAGGTGATCGCCCAGATCGAGCTGTGGACGAAGAACGACGAGTACGACAACGAGGTGTACCGGCTGCCCAAGCACCTCGACGAGAAGGTGGCCCGCATCCACGTCGAGGCACTCGGCGGCCGGCTGACCAAGCTGACCAAGGATCAGGCCGAGTACCTCGGCATCGACGTCGAGGGCCCCTACAAGCCCGACCACTACCGCTACTGAGACGCTTGCGCCGAGTGTGCGGCCAGCTTCACGTTCGGGCATTGAGCCGCGCGCTCGGGTCAGCGCCGTGCTGATTGCGGTCGAAGGAGTCGACGGCGCGGGCAAGCGGACGCTGACCGACGGGCTGGGTAAGGCATTTCAGGCCGCCGGCCTTTCGGTGGCCACGCTGGACTTCCCGCGCTACGGCAGATCGGTGACCGCCGACCTCGCCGCGGAGTCGTTGCACGGCCAGCACGGTGACCTCGCGGAATCGGTGTACGCGATGGCGACGCTGTTCGCGCTCGACCGCGCGGGGGCGGTCGGGGAGATCGATCGGCTGCGCGGCGACCACGACGTGGTGATCCTGGACCGCTACGTGGCCTCCAACGCGGCCTACAGCGCCGCCCGCCTGCATCAGGGCGTGGCCGGAGAGGCCGTGGCTTGGGTATACCGGCTCGAATTCCAGCGGTTGCGGCTGCCCGCGCCTGACTGGCAGGTGCTGCTTGCCGTGCCCGCAGAACTCGCCGGGCGCCGGGCACGGGCCCGGGCCGCCGCCGAGCCGGGCCGCGCCCGAGACAGTTACGAGCGCGACGTCGGGCTGCAGCAGCGCACCAGTACGGTGTTCGCCGAGCTCGCCGCCACCGCCTGGGGTGGGCGATGGCTGGTGGTGGACGCCGAGGTCGATCCGGTGCGGCTCGCCGCGACACTGACGGGGTCCGGGGGCGTCCCCGGGGCCGTTGTGCAGGGCCGCTAGGCACCGCGACGCGCACATTTCGACGTGATTTGTCGCCAATTGGCCTTCTCGGGCGAGAAACGCCCGTGTGGCGCCCCTGTTTTGTCCCGATCTGGTGACACCATGGAGTCCATGAGGCAAAGGATTCTCGTCGTCGACGACGACGCTTCGCTGGCCGAGATGCTCACCATCGTGTTGCGCGGGGAGGGCTTTGACACCGCGGTCATCGGCGACGGTACCCAGGCCCTGGCCGCGGTGCGCGAGCTGCGGCCCGACCTGGTGCTGCTCGACCTGATGCTGCCCGGCATGAACGGCATCGACGTGTGCCGGGTGCTGCGTGCCGACTCCGGCATTCCCATCGTCATGCTGACCGCCAAGACCGACACCGTGGACGTGGTGCTGGGCTTGGAGTCCGGCGCCGACGACTACATCATGAAGCCGTTCAAGCCCAAGGAGCTGGTCGCGCGGGTGCGGGCCCGGTTGCGGCGCAACGACGACGAACCGGCCGAGATGCTCTCCATCGCCGACATCGACATCGACGTGCCGGCGCACAAGGTCACCCGCAACGGCGAGCAGATCTCTCTGACTCCGCTGGAGTTCGACCTGCTGGTCGCGCTGGCACGCAAGCCGCGGCAGGTGTTTACTCGTGATGTGCTGCTCGAAAAGGTGTGGGGATACCGGCACCCGGCGGACACCCGCCTGGTGAACGTGCACGTCCAGCGCCTGCGGGCCAAGGTCGAGAAGGATCCTGAGAACCCGACCGTGGTGTTGACCGTTCGAGGAGTGGGATACAAGGCCGGACCTCCATGATCCGCGCCGAGCGCGGCGGCGGTCAGGAGCGGCGCAGGTGATCTTCGGCTCACGCCGGCGCACTCGTAGTCGTTGGGGCCGTTCGGGCCCCCTTCCGCGCGGCATGGGCGCGGTCAGCCGGGCGGTGGCCGTCGCGTGGCGCCGGTCGCTGCAGCTGCGCGTTGTGACGCTGACTCTCGGGCTGTCGCTGGGAGTGATCCTGGCGCTCGGTTTCGTGCTGACCAGCCAGCTGACCAACCGGGTGCTCGACGTCAAGGTCCGGGCCGCCACCGAGCAGATCGAGCGGGCGCGCACGACGGTCGGCGGGATCGTCAGCGGCGAGGAGACTCGCTCGCTGGACAGCAGCCTGCAGCTGGCCCGCAACACGCTGACGTCCAAGACCGAGCCCGCCTCGGGCGCGGGGCTCGCCGGCGTGTTCGACGTGGTGCTGATGGTTCCCGGTGACGGCCCCCGCGCCGCCACCACGGCCGGGCCCGTCAACCAGGTGCCGGACGCCCTCCGCGGTTTCGTCAAGGCCGGGCAGGCGGCCTACCAGTACGCCACGGTGCGCACAGACGGATTCTCCGGTCCGGCCCTGGTCATCGGTTCGCCGGCGTCGTCGCAGGTGGCCAACCTCGAGCTCTACCTGATCTTCCCGCTGAAAAACGAGCAGGCCACGATCATGCTGGTGCGCGGCACGATGATCACCGGTGGTGCGGTGCTGCTGGTGCTGCTGGCCGGGATCGCGGTGCTGGTGTCCCGCCAGGTGGTGGTGCCGGTGCGGCAGGCGTCGCGGATCGCCGAGCGGTTCGCCGAAGGTCACCTGTCCGAGCGGATGCCGGTGCGCGGGGAGGACGACATGGCCCGCCTGGCCATGTCGTTCAACGACATGGCCGAGAGCCTGTCCCGGCAGATCACCCAGCTCGAGGAGTTCGGCAACCTGCAGCGCCGTTTCACCTCCGACGTCAGCCACGAATTGCGTACCCCGCTGACCACGGTGCGGATGGCGGCGGACCTGATCTACGACCACAGTTCCGACCTCGATCCCACGCTGGCGCGTTCCACCGAGCTGATGGTCAGCGAACTGGACCGGTTCGAGACCCTGCTCAACGACTTGCTGGAGATCTCTCGGCACGACGCGGGTGTGGCCGAGTTGTCCGTGGACGCGGTGGATCTGCGCGCCACCGTGCGCAGCGCGCTCAGCAACGTGGGTCACCTGGCCGAAGACGCGGGTGTCGCCCTGCAGGTGGACCTGCCGCTCCACGAGGTGATCGCCGAGGTGGACACCCGCCGGGTGGAGCGCATCCTGCGCAACCTGATCGCCAATGCGATCGACCACGCCGAGCACAAGCCCGTGGAGATCCGGATGGTCGCCGACGAGGACACCGTCGCCGTGACCGTGCGCGACCACGGGGTCGGGTTGCGCCCCGGTGAGGAGAAGTTGGTGTTCAGTCGGTTCTGGCGGGCGGACCCGTCGCGGGTGCGGCGCTCCGGCGGCACCGGGCTGGGCCTGGCGATCAGCATCGAGGACGCGCGCCTGCACCAGGGCCGGCTGGAAGCGTGGGGCGAGCCCGGCGAGGGCTCGTGCTTCAGACTGACGCTGCCCCTGGTGCGCGGCCACAAGGTCACCACCAGCCCGCTGCCGATGAAACCGGTCCCGCACGCGAATTCGCAGCCGATGCCGCAGGTCGACGGCACCGGCCCGCAACACCGCAATGACCTTCAGCGTCAGCGTGAGCCAGCGGAGAGGAGCGGCTGATGCGCCGCCTGCTGGGTCTGCTGTTCGCGGCGGCGCTGCTCGGCGGCTGCGCGGGGGTGCCCAGCACGTCGGCGCCGCAGGCCATCGGCACCGTCGAGCGGCCGGCCCCCTCCAACCTGCCCAAGCCGACCCCGGGAATGGATCCCGACGTGTTACTGCGGGAATTCCTCAAGGCCACGGCGGACCCGGCGAACCGGCATCTGGCAGCGCGGCAGTTCCTCACCCAGTCCGCGTCCAACGCGTGGGACGATGCCGGCAGCGCGTTGCTGATCGACCATGTCGTTTTCGTGGAAACCCGTGCTGCTGAACGTGTTTCGGCGACCATGCGGGCTGACATCCTGGGTTCGTTGTCCGATATGGGTGTGTTCGAGACCGCCGAGGGCGTGCTGCCCGACCCGGGGCCGATCGAGCTGGTCAAGACGTCGGGTGGCTGGCGGATCGACCGCCTGCCCAACGGAGTCTTTTTGGACTGGCAGCAGTTCCAGGCGACCTACAAGCGCAACACGCTCTACTTCGCCGACCCGACCGGTAAGACGATGGTTCCCGACCCCCGCTACGTCGCGGTGCCCGATCACGACCAGCTGGCCACCGAGCTGATCTCCAAGCTGATCGCCGGACCTCGCCCCGAGATGGCCCACACGGTTCGCAACCTGCTCGCCCCGCCGTTGCGGCTGCGTGGGCCGGTCACCCGCGCCGACGGCGGCAAGAACGGGATCGGTCGCGGTTACGGCGGCGCGCGCATCGATCTGGAAAAGCTGTCCACCACCGATCCGCACAGCAGGCAACTGCTCGCCGCGCAGATCATCTGGACGCTGGCCAGGGCGGACATCCGCGGGCCGTACGTGATCAACGCCGACGGCGCACCGCTGGACGACCGCTTCGCCGAGGGGTGGACCACCTCCGATGTCGCCGCCACCGACCCGGGCGTGGCCGACGGTGCCGGAGCGGGCCTGCATGCGCTGGTCAACGGCGCGCTGGTGGGCCTGGACGGCCAGCACACCACGACAGTGCCCGGGGCCTTCGGGCGGATGCCGGACCAGACCGGGGCCGCGCTGTCGCGCAACGGGCGGCAGGTCGCCTCCGTCGTGACGCTGCGCGGCGGCGCCCCGGACCAGGAGGCGTCGCTGTGGATCGGGGACCTCGGTGCCGAGGCGGTCCAGTCCGCCGACGGGCACACCCTGTCGCGGCCCAGTTGGTCGCTGGACGACGCGGTCTGGGTGGTCGTGGACGGCAACAACGTGCTGCGCGCCATCCAGGAACCTGCGTCCGGGCAGCCCGCGCGCATTCCGGTGGATTCCGTGGCTGTCGCGAGCCATTTTCCGGGACCGATCACCGACCTGCAGCTGTCCCGGGACGGAACCCGCGCAGCGATGGTGATCGGCGGCCAGGTGATCCTGGCCGGCATCGAGCAGACTCAGGCCGGCCAGTACGCGCTGACCTACCCGCGTCGGCTGGGTTTCGGGCTGGGCACCTCGGTGGTGTCGTTGTCCTGGCGGACCGGTGATGACATCGTGGTGACCCGCACCGACGCCGGTCATCCGGTGTCCTACGTGAACCTCGACGGGGTGAACTCCGACGCGCCCGCCCGTGGTCTGCAGCTTCCGGTGATGACGGTCGCGGCCAACCCGTCGACGGTGTACGTCGCCGGACCCCAAGGGGTGTTGCAGTATTCGGCATCGGTTGGCGAAGGCCAACAGGGCTGGTCGGAGGTGCCGGGGCTGACGGTCCCCGGAGCAACGCCGGTGCTGCCGGGCTGAGTTGTGGTCGGAGCTGTCGGCCCGGTGCGCGACACTGTTGCCGTGCTCGACGTGATCCTGCCACTGGAGTGCGGCGGCTGCGGGGCGCCGTCGACCCGGTGGTGTGACGCCTGCGGCCGTGAGCTGTCGGTGGCCGCCGACGAGCCGCACGTCGTCACCCCCCGCATCGACCCGCAGGTGCCGGTGTTCGCGCTGGGCCGCTACGCCGGCGCCCGCCGCCAGGCGATCCTCGCGGTCAAGGAGCGCGGCCGCGGCGACCTCGTCGCGCCGCTGGCGTACGCCTTGGCCGTCGGCGTGCACCGGCTGCTGACCTGGGGGATCGTCGAGACCCCGCTGACCATCGTGCCGGCGCCGACGCGGACTTGGGCGGCGCGCCGCCGGGGCGGCGACCCGGTCACCCGTGTGGCCCGGGCCGCCGTGGCGGGGCACCCCGATGTCACAGTTGCCCGCGCCTTGCGGATCAGGGCGCTGGCCCGCGACTCGGCGGGCCTGGGCACCGCGGCCCGTGAGCGCAACATCGCCGGTCGGGTGCTGCTGCGCGGCGGGTCGCTCACCGACCACCCGGGCACCGAGGTGATGGTCGTCGACGACGTCGTCACCACCGGCGCGACCGCCCGGGAGTCGGTGCGGGCCCTGTGCGCCGCTGGGCTGCGGGTCGTCGCGGTTCTCGCGGTCGCGGCCGCGTGAACGAAACCGCCGGAACCGGGCACGTGCCGAGAGGTTGTGAAGAACTCGCAACAGGTCGGCGAAATCAGTGGCACGCCCGGGCGAACACGAGCTAACGTCGACAACACCATGCACTGAGTCATCGGCCTGACGCACTGGTCAAAATCCCAGGTCGAGGCCCCATCGGCGAAGGGGGTGAGTATTCGGCACCTTGCACCGGCGGGCAGCCTGCGCGTGAACCATTGCGGAACCGCCCTCACCCCGTCGGCGCGACAGAGTCAAGCCGGGCACGCAGCGCGCGTGCGACGTGGAAAGGGAACGAATTGTCACGCATGTCAAGACCATCCGTAGATTCCAGTCAGATGCTCGCCGAGCCGCCGGCACAAACCGACGGGCAGGTCGAACCGACGCTGGACGCCGAGGTCGTGTTCAAAGGCCGCAACGTCGAAATCCCCGACCACTACCGCGTTTACGTCTCCCAGAAACTCGCCCGCGTCGAGCGGTTGGACCGCTCCATCTACCTCTTCGATGTCGAACTCAAACACGAGCCCAACCGTCGCCAGCGCAAGTCGTGTCAACGCGTGGAGATCACCGCTCGCGGTCGCGGACCGGTCAGCCGGGCGGAGGCCAGCGCCGACAGTTTCTATTCCGCGTTCGAGTCCGCGGTCGCCAAGCTCGAGAACCGGCTGCGCCGCGCCAAGGACCGCCGCAAGGTCCACTACGGCGACAAGACCCCGGTCTCGCTGGCCGTGGCCACGGCGGTGGCCGCCCCGTCCGGGCGGCCCAACGGCGCACCGGAGCCGTCGCCGGCCGAGCGCGCCGCTCCCGACCAGCTCGCCGAACAACTCGGGGACCACGAACCGGGCCGGATCGTGCGGACCAAGGAGCACCCGGCCACGCCGATGACGGTCGACGACGCCCTGTACGAGATGGAGCTGGTCGGGCACGACTTCTTCCTGTTCCAGGACAAGGAGACCGAACGTCCCTGTGTCGTCTACCGCCGGCACGCCTACGACTACGGCCTGATCAGACTGGCCTGATCAGACTGGCCTGATCGGACTGGCCTGATCGGACTGGCCTGATCCGGCGTTCGCGCGGCCGCCGCGGCGTGTCACCTAGGATGGACGTCGTCTCACAGACAGAGAAGACTCCAACCCACAGGGGACATAGCTGTGCTGTCGAAGTTGCTGCGCCTTGGTGAAGGCCGCATGGTCAAACGCCTCAAGCGGGTGTCCGACTATGTCAACACGTTGTCGCAGGACATCGAAAAACTCACCGACGCCGAGCTGAGGGCCAAGACCGAGGAGTTCAAGAAGCGGCACACCGACGGCGAAAGCCTCGACGATCTGCTGCCCGAGGCCTTCGCCGTCGCCCGCGAGGCCGCCTGGCGGGTGCTCGACCAGCGTCCGTTCGAGGTGCAGGTGATGGGTGCCGCCGCCCTGCATTTCGGCAATGTGGCTGAGATGAAGACCGGTGAGGGCAAGACCCTGACGTCGGTCTTGCCCGCCTATCTCAACGGCATCGGCGGCAAGGGCGTGCACATCGTCACCGTCAACGACTACCTGGCCAAGCGTGACAGCGAGTGGATGGGGCGCGTGCACCGGTTCCTCGGCCTGGACGTCGGGGTGATCCTGGCCCAGATGACACCCGACGAGCGTCGCGTGGCCTACCATGCCGACATCACCTATGGCACCAACAACGAGTTCGGTTTCGACTACCTGCGCGACAATATGGCCCATTCGTTGGAGGACTGCGTCCAGCGTGGGCACAACTTCGCCATCGTCGACGAGGTGGACTCGATCCTGATCGACGAGGCCCGCACCCCGCTGATCATCTCCGGCCCCGCCGACGGCGCCTCCAACTGGTACCTCGAGTTCGCCCGCCTGGCGCCGCTGATGGAAAAAGACGTCCATTACGAGGTGGACCTGCGCAAACGCACCGTCGGTGTGCACGAGAAGGGCGTGGAGTTCGTCGAGGACCAGCTGGGTATCGACAACCTCTACGAGGCCGCCAACTCGCCGCTGGTCAGCTACCTCAACAATGCGCTGAAGGCCAAGGAGCTGTTCAACCGCGACAAGGACTACATCGTTCGCGACGGCGAGGTTCTCATCGTCGACGAGTTCACCGGCCGCGTGCTGTACGGCCGCCGCTACAACGAGGGCATGCACCAGGCCATCGAGGCCAAGGAGCACGTCGAGATCAAGGCCGAGAACCAGACCCTTGCCACCATCACGCTGCAGAACTACTTCCGGCTCTACGACAAGCTGGCCGGCATGACCGGGACCGCCCAGACCGAGGCGGCCGAGCTGCACGAGATCTACAAGCTCGGCGTGGTGCCCATCCCGACCAACAAGCCGATGGTCCGCACCGACTGCTCCGACCTCATCTACAAGACCGAGGAGGCCAAATACATCGCGGTGGTCGACGACGTCGGCGAGCGCTACGAGAAGGGCCAGCCGGTGCTCATCGGCACCACCAGCGTGGAGCGTTCGGAGTACCTGTCGCGCCAGTTCGCCAAGCGCCGTATCCCACACAACGTGCTCAACGCCAAGTACCACGAGCAGGAGGCCGGCATTGTCGCCGTGGCGGGCCGCCGCGGCGGGGTGACCGTGGCCACCAACATGGCGGGCCGCGGCACCGACATCGTGCTGGGCGGCAACGTCGACTTCCTGACCGACCAGCGGCTGCGCGAGCGCGGCCTGGACCCGGTGGAGACGCCCGACGAGTACGAGGCGGCCTGGCACTCCGAGCTGCCCAAGGTCAAGGAGGAAGCCGGCAAGGAGGCCGCCGAGGTGATCGAGGCCGGCGGCCTGTACGTGCTGGGCACCGAACGGCACGAGTCGCGGCGCATCGACAACCAGCTGCGCGGCCGCTCCGGTCGCCAGGGCGACCCCGGCGAGTCCCGGTTCTACCTGTCGCTCGGCGACGAGCTGATGCGGCGGTTCAACGGCGCCGCCCTGGAGGCGATGTTGAACCGCCTCAACCTGCCCGACGACGTGCCGATCGAGGCGAAGATGGTCACCCGGGCGATCAAGAGCGCGCAGACCCAGGTCGAACAGCAGAACTTCGAGGTCAGAAAGAACGTCCTCAAGTATGACGAGGTGATGAACCAGCAGCGCAAGGTGATCTACGCCGAGCGCCGCCGCATCCTCGAGGGCGAGAACCTCAGGGAGCAGGCGCTGGACATGGTTCGTGACGTCGTCACCGCCTACGTCACCGGCGCGACGGGCGAGGGCTATGCCGAGGACTGGGACCTCGAGGCGTTGTGGACGGCGCTGCGGACGCTGTACCCGGTCGGGATCGACCACGAGACGCTGACACGCCGGGACGCCGACTCCGAGCGGGACGACCTGACCCGCGAGGAGCTGCTCGAGGAGCTGCTCTCCGACGTCGAACGCGCCTACACGGCAAGGGAAGCCGAGCTCGAGGAGCTTGCGGGTGAAGGTGCGATGCGCCAGCTGGAGCGCAATGTGCTGCTCAACGTCATCGACCGCAAGTGGCGCGAGCACCTCTACGAGATGGACTACCTCAAGGAGGGCATCGGCCTGCGGGCGATGGCGCAGCGCGACCCGCTGGTCGAATACCAGCGGGAGGGCTACGACATGTTCATGGCCATGCTCGACGGCATGAAGGAGGAGTCGGTCGGCTTCTTGTTCAACGTCGCCGTGGAAGCGGTGCCCTCGCCGTCCCCGCAGGTGGCCCCGGTGGCGGTGCCCGAAGGGCTGGCTGAGCTGGCGGCGGGGTCGGAGTCGGCTGAGGCTGACCAGGCGCAGCGAAGCGGCGCGCCTGCAGTGGTCCGCGAAGAAGCTCCGAGCATGTTGCGCGCCAAAGGGATCGACGACGAGCAGCCCGCGCTGACCTATTCCGGGCCGTCGGAGGACGGTTCGGCGGAGGTGCAGCGCAACGGCGGCGGCGGACAGAAGGCGCCGGCCGGCGTTCCCGCCGGCGCCAGCCGCCGTGAACGGCGCGCGGCCGCGCGGCAGCAGGGTCGCGGCGCCAAGCCGCCGAAATCGGTGAAGAAGCGTTAGCGCTCCGCGGGCCGGGTGTGCTTTGCTCCCGGCCACGTTTCGTCAAGGATCGACGGTATGGATGTCAACGAGGTCCTCCTGCCGGGTGTCGGCCTGCGCTATGAGTTCACCGACCACAAGGGTGACCGAATCGGCATCATCGCCCGGCGCAGCGGTGGATTCGACGTCGTCGTCTACGCCCGCGAGGATCCGGACCAGGCGCGACCGCTGCTGTGCCTCACCGACGAGGAGGCCGAGGCCATGGCGCAGATTCTCGGCGCGCCGCGGATCGCCGAGCGGTTCACCGAACTGGCCCGCGAGATCCCCGGGCTCGAGACGGGCCAGGTTCACATCCTGGCGGGCAGCCCGTTTGCCGACCATCCGCTGGGCGACACTCACGCGCGCACCCGCACCGGGGCCTCGATCGTCGCGATCGTGCGTGACGAGGAGGTGCTCGCTTCGCCGGGTCCTGCCGACATGCTGCGCGCCCAGGATGTCCTGATCGTCATCGGCACCGCAGAAGGCATCGCCGGGGTCGAGCACATCGTCGACAAAGGCTGAGCCGGTACAGGTTTCGGAGGCGCTGCTGTTCCAGCTCGGCGCTCTCCTGGCGGTGCTGTCGGTGCTGGGGGCCCTCGCACGCCGCTTCGCGTTGTCGCCGATACCGCTGTACCTGGTGGCGGGCCTGTCGGTGGGCAACGGCGGCATCTGGCCGGTGGCCGCCGCGGACGAGTTCATCACCACGGCCGCCTCGCTGGGCATCGTCTTGCTGTTGTTGACCCTGGGCCTGGAGTTCTCCGCGACCGAGTTCGCCAGCAGCCTGCGCCATCACCTGCCTTCGGCGGGCGCCGACGTGGTCCTCAACGCCACACCGGGCGCGGTGGCGGGCATGCTGCTGGGACTCGACGGCGTGGCCATCCTGTCGCTGGCCGGGGTCACCTACATCTCCTCTTCGGGCGTGATCGCGCGGCTGTTGGAAGACCTGCACCGGCTCGGCAACCGTGAGACACCGGCCGTGCTGTCGTTGCTCGTCCTCGAGGACTTCGCGATGGCGGCGTATCTTCCGCTGTTCTCGGTGCTGGCCTCGGGCGGAACCTGGCTGGTGGCCGTCGCGAGCATGCTCGCCGCGGTCGTCGCCCTCGTCGCGGCGTTCACCGCGTCCTATCGCTGGGGCCACCACGTCGGGAGGCTGGTGACGCACCCCGACTCCGAGCAACTGCTGCTGCGCGTGTTGGGGGTGACGCTGATGGTGGCCGCGCTCGCCGAGTCGGTGCACGCGTCGGCCGCCGTCGGCGCCTTCCTGGTCGGGCTGACGCTGACCGGGGACACCGCGGATCGGGCCCGCAAGGTGCTGGGACCGCTGCGCGACCTGTTCGCCGCGACGTTCTTTCTGTCGATCGGCCTGTCCGTCGCCCCCCGGCAGCTGCTTCCGATGCTCCCGGTTGTCCTGGTGCTGGCCGTCGTGACCGCGGCGACGAAGGTGCTCACCGGGATGCTCGCGGCCCGCCGCGACGGGGTGGCGCGGCGCGGCCAGCTGCGTGCCGGGACCGCGCTGATCGCCCGCGGCGAGTTCTCTCTGGTCATCATCGGGCTGATCGGCGCGTCCATCCCCGCCGTCGCGGCGCTGGCGACGTCATACGTCTTCGTGATGGCGATCGCGGGTCCGGTGCTGGCACGCTTCACCGGCGGGCCGCTGCCGGAGGGGGCCGGCTCGGCGCGTTAGCCGTCAACCGATGTGCAGCGCCACCACCAGCCACCGGGTTTGGCTTCCGGTGCGCAGCTGCTCCACGCGGCAGGCGATCGCGTGCACCCTGGAGCCGCGGCTGTAGGAGCCGAAGACCTCGGCCGCCGTCTCCGGGTCGCGGTGTCCCGCCGGTTTCAGCCGCATCCGACGCAGGACGGCGGCGCCGTCATTCCCGGCCCGACCCACCGACAGCACCGAGTCGACCAGGCCGGGCGCGAGCATGGGCGTCAGCTGGGCGGCGGGACGGCGGCGGTCGATGACCTCCAGAACCCGCCGCAGCGCCGCGTCGGCGAAGCTCGCCGCCTGGCGCATCCGTGGTGTCAGGGCGGTGCCGCCCGACGGCGGGGGCTGGGGCACGCTGCCGGACGGCAAGTCGTCCCGCTGCAGCGGCACGCGGGCGGCGTGTCGCCGCAGCGTGGCCGTGGAAGAACGCCGGCACGCGGGCACATCTCGCGTCGGGGGCTCGTAGTCGACGACGGGCGTCACGGCGAAAGCACGCGGACCGGACGGCCGGACGATGGGGTGGACGGGCACTGCGCACTCTCCAGTGGATTGATGGCCAGTGGACCGAGGGTGGAGCCGAGTCGTCTCGACAACGGATTGGCCTGCTGGAGAGGTGCAGACATGCCATCATGGCACAACCCGACCTCTCGCGTGCTCGCGCCGTGCTGAGCGCCGGCGGGGCGGTTACCGTGGGCGGGAACAGCTCAGTGGTTAACGAAATGGCCGCAGTGGCAACGAATGGCAAGGAGGACGGGGCCGTCATGGTGACCCGCTTGTCCCCCTCGGACGCGTCGTTTTTCCGGCTGGAGAACACCTTCACCCCGATGTACGTCGGGTCGCTGTACATCCTGCGCCGTCCGCGCGCCGGGCTGAGCTACGAGTCGTTGCTGGCAACCATCGAGCAGCGGCTGCCGCAGGTACCGCGCTACCGGCAGAAGGTCCGCGAGGTCATCGGCATGGCCAGGCCCGTGTGGATCGACGACAGCGACTTCGACATCGCCTATCACGTGCGGCGTTCGGCGCTGCCCTCGCCGGGCAGCGACGAGCAACTGCACGAGCTGATCGGCCGGCTCGCCGCGCGGCCGCTGGACACGTCGCGGCCGCTGTGGGAGGCCTACCTCGTCGAGGGCCTGGCCGACAACCGGCTCGCTCTCTACACCAAGTCCCATCAGGCCCTGGTCAACGGCGCAACGGCGCTGTCGATCGGGCACGTCGTCGCCGACCGGACGCGACGCCCGCCGTCGTTCCCCGAAGACATCTGGGTGCCGGAACGCGACCCCGGTAGCACCCGGCTGCTGTTGGGTGCGCTGGGCGAGTGGGTGGCAGGTCCGGGCACGCAGCTGCAAGCCGTCGGGTCCGCCGTGGCCGGGGCGGTGACCAATCAGGGCGAGTTGCTCGACGTGGGCCGCCGTGCCGTGCGTCTGGCGCGGGCGGTGACGCGCGGCACCGCTCCCAGCAGCCCGCTCAACGCGATCGTTACCCGCAACCGCCGATTCACGGTTGCGCGGGCCAGCCTCGCGGACTACCGGACGGTCCGGGCGCGCTACGACTGCGACGTCAACGATGTGGTGCTGGCCGTGGTGGCCGGCGCGCTGGCCAACTGGCTGCTGTCTCGCGGGGAACCGGTGTCGCCGACCGCGACCGTCCGGGCGATGGCGCCGCTGTCGGTTTACGCAGACGACCAGTTCGACTCCACCGGACCGGGGCAGATGATCAGCCAGGTCACCCCGTTTCTCGTCGACCTTCCAGTGGGGGAGCCCAACGCCGTGGTGCGGCTGTCCCAGATCGCGCATGCCACCGAGTCCAACCCGACCGCCGCCAGTGCGGTCGACGCCAGGACCATCGTCACCTTGTCGGGTTTCGCGCCGCCCACCCTGCACGCCATGGGTGTGCGCGTCGCCACCAGCTTCCCCAGCTTCTCCAAGCGGACGTTCAACCTGTTGATCACCAATGCCCCCGGGGCGCAGTCGCAGCTCTACATCGCGGGCACCAAGCTGCTGGAGGCCTACGCGGTGCCGCCGTTGCTGAACGGCCAGGCGCTGGCCATCAGCGTGACCTCCTACAACGGCATGCTCTATTTCGGGATCAACGCCGACCGCGCCGCCATGAGCGACGTCGATCTGCTGCCCGATCTGTTGAACCAGGCGCTCGAGGAACTCCTGGAGGCCTCCCACTAGTGGTCTCGCCCGTAAGTTCGTCGGGGGTTGTTACCAGACGCCGCTGGTGCCGAGTCTGAGCTGGCGGCGTCGAGACTGTGCTCAGCGCTACTTTTTTCG
>NZ_JBMIOP010000065.1:0-30805 GCF_049197365.1 Mycobacterium sp. THU-M104 | reverse complement strand
CTGGGCTGCGCGGTGTTCATGACCTGCAATCATTTCCTGACACCGGCCACCCAGACCAGCCGACCCGCCGACCACCCAAAAATCAGTGGATCCCTAGATCCGGTTGCGCGGCATGGACCTTCAGTTCGAGCGCGTATTCCGTCGAGGGGATGCTGACCCTCAGCACGGGATCGTCCAACATGACTCTCACATCGCTGCCGTTTCCTGGCAAGAATCCGTTGACCGCATCGTTGATCCAGTCATCGGCCGAGCCGTGTCTGCTGGCAATGTGCCGAATCGCATTGTTTACCAATGCCGTCCGATCGAATGCGGCGTCCACGTCGCTGGCGATTCGACACGCGTCATACGCCAACGCCCTGGCCGCGCCGCCGCCACCGATCAGCTCGCCGCGTGCGTGCTGTTCATGGGGGCGCTGACCGAATTCGGTCAGCAGGGCGACGATCTCGTCGCGGGCAAGAATCCGACGGGTGGTCATACCGACACCAGCGAGCCTTCCTTGACCAAAACGCCGTGTAACAGAGAACGGCACCGGACTGTGGGCCAGACCATAGGCGAACAGATCCGGGTGGCCCGGATGCCGGTCCAGGCCGGGCTCGGCGTCGAGGCCACCGGCGTCGGTGAGCCAGTCGGCGGTAAACCTGGTCGCACTCGCGTTCGGTGACCTCCGTCAAAGTCTTCGCCAGTTCGGCAGGGCTGCTGATCCGGAACCGCCTCCTAAACGGCGCCTTTTCAGCTGGTAGAACACGCCGGCGGCGCCAGGTCGCCTACGAAGTCCTCGGACGCCAGGCCGAGCAGGCATTGGGCCTAGCCCGCGCCGAGGGGCAGGACAACTCAGGCCGAGCGGCGGATGCCCCGTCCGCGGCCGATGTCGCCCTTGAGCAGCAGGTCACGCTCGGATTCGGACAGGCCGCCCCACACGCCGTAGGGCTCACCGACGTCGAGGGCGTGGGAACGGCACTGCTGAATGACCGGGCACTGCCGGCACATCTCCTTGGCGCGCTGCTCGCGCTGCATGCGCGCGCGGCCTCGCTCCCCGTCGGGATGAAAGAACATCGATGAGTCAACCCCGCGGCACAGGCCCTGGAGTTGCCAGTTCCAGATGTCGGCGTTGGGCCCGGGTAGCTGCTCAGGCTGTGGCATTGGCTTGTTCCCTCTCCGCACGGCACGCCCAGTTGAGGTCGAGTTCGAGAAGCGTCCGAAAAGCGTCCGAAAAGCGTTTGTGCAACCGAAATGAGGCGGCGTCACCGATGACAACCCGTCACCGCTAAACGTAAGGGCGGCGGTGAATTTCCGTCAATAGCCACTGAGGCCGGCAAAATAAGGAAGCGTTCGGACGGATTTTACTTCGTGTTCATCTCTCTCGTATTTCACGAACGGGCCGGGTACTACCAGGCGCTTGGCCAAACCGAGATCTTCCCAGGTCAGCGCTAGGGGAATGGCACCAGGCAATTAGTGATGCCGCGATAGCGATTAACATTTCGGTAACACAACGCCCACGAACTGTTTACTACTATGGCCGTGATTGAGACTTATCACACTTCCGTGATCGACCGAACGTTGGCCGATGCCGCCTTTGGCGATGATCCAGGCCGGTGGCCGTTGCCGACGGCGACCACTCCGGAACAATTGTGGCTGCGCGCGGTCGCGGCCGGCGGGCAGGGTCGCTACGGCAGTGCCTACCGTGATCTCGCCCAGTTGCGGCGCAGCGGCGCGGCGGGGCGCCTGATCTCGCTGGCCCACAGCGCGCAGGGGTCGTTTCTGCGCCAGCTCGGATGGCACACCCTGGCACGGAGGTGGGACGGGCGGGCCCTGGCGTTGGCGGCAACGGACCCCGAGGCCTGCGCCGACGCGCTGACCGGGCTCGCGGCCGACGCCTTGGGCGTCGGCCGCCTGGCGGCCGCGGCGGCGTTGCTGGCCCGCATGGACGCGGTGCTGGAGCCGGTGGCGGTGGTGCCCGAGCGGCTCGCCGTACGCAGGCGGTGGGTTGCCGCCGAGCTGGCGATGGCCTCCGGCCACGGCGATGTCGCCGTCGGCCACGCCGGCGAGGCGGTCGAGCTGTCCCGGGCGATGGCCGTCGCATCAGCGCGGCACCGGGTCAAAAGCGATGTCGTGCTGGCCGCCGCCAGGTGCAGCGCCGGTGCCATCGAGGATGCCCGGCCCGTGGCGGAGGCCGCGATCGACGAGGCAGCGCGGCTCGGGTTGACGCCCCTGCGATGGGCGCTGGCATGCCTGCTCATCGATATCGGCAGCATCACGTTTGCGGCACGGGAATTGTACGAAATCCGCGATATCTGCGCAGCTCAGGTGCGACGCGCCGGTGGAACGTGGCATTCCGATTGAATGGGCGTTCGCCCGCTATTGTCATGACGTTGGTAAGCCCCGGGGATGTGTCCGGTTCGTAACGTTGGAGATACCGCCGTCGATGACAAATCAAGGGGATCGTCTCGACGCTGCGGTGGCCGAGGCCGTCGCGGGGGACCGGAAGGCTCTACGGGAGGTGCTGGAGACCATCCGCCCGATAGTGTTGCGATATTGCCGTGCGCGAGTCGGCACAGTCGAGCGAGGCGGTCTGTCGGCCGATGACGTGGCTCAGGAGGTGTGCTTGGCCACCATTACGGCGCTGCCCCGCTACCGCGAACGAGGGCGGCCCTTTCTGGCCTTTCTCTATGGGATCGCCGCTCACAAGGTCGCCGACGCCCGTCGGGCGGCGGGCCGCGATCTCACCTATCCGTCGGAGACGGTGCCCGAGCGCTGGTCGGCCGAGGCGGGCCCGGAGCAGCGGGCCATCGAGGCCGACTCGGTCAGCCGGATGGGCGAGTTGCTGGAAATCCTGCCCGCCAAACAGCGCGAAGTCCTGATTCTGCGCGTCGTAGTGGGCTTGTCCGCCGAGGAGACCGCTGCGGCCGTCGGTAGCACGACAGGCGCGGTGCGGGTGGCCCAGCACCGCGCGCTGACGCGACTCAAATCCGAAATCGTTGCGGCAGGTGACTATGCGTGAGTTTGGACGTGGACTCGGCGACCAACCGGGTCTGGACGAGTTCGCCCGCACCGACGTGCTGCTCGACGCGCTCGCCGAACGGCGGCCGGTCGATCTGCCCGATCGCGATGATCCCGACGACGCGGCGCTGGCCCTGCTGCTGGAGGACTGGCGCGACAACTTGCGGTGGCCCCCGGCCAGCGCGCTGGTGTCTCCGGAAGAAGCCGTCGAGGCGCTGCGCACCGGGATAGCGGAACGCCGCCGCAGTCGGCGCGGCCTGGCGACGATCGGGTCGGTGGCCGCGGCACTGCTGGTTCTCAGCGGATTCGGCGCATTGGTGGCCGAAGCCCGTCCGGGGGATGCGCTCTATGGTTTACATCAGATGGTCTTCGACCAGCCACGCGTGAACGACGACCAGATCACGTTGTCCGCCAAGGCCGAGCTGGCCAAGGTCCAGGAGATGATCGACCAGGGACAGTGGGACCAGGCGCACGAACAGCTGGCCGAGGTCAGCACTGCCGTGCAGTCGATGAACGACGACGCCAGCCGCCACGATCTGATGGACCAGGTCGACCTGCTCAACACCAGGGTCCGGTCGCGCGACCCGAATGCGACGCTGCCGCCCCGGTCCGGGGGGCCGGGCGTCTCGCCGCCGGTGTCCAAGACTCCGGAGGCCTCGGTGGTTCCGCCGCCCGAATCGGGATCGAGCCTGTTGCCTGCGCCGTTCTCCGGCTCTCACCGGCACCACGTGCAGATCATCGCGCCCGGAACGGGGGAGCCGCACGGCACTCCCTGACCGGGGTGCGGATCAGTGCAGCCGGGGGTACCCGTCGGCGTCCGACGTCGCTTCGTTGAGGGATGCGTCGGCGTATCCCCGGCAGTAATCCCACGTCACGTAGGAATCGGGCTCGGGGTCGTACGCGGGCTCGTGCGGCCGGACGGTGCCGTCGATCAAGAGCTGCAGCAGGTTGGCCCGCAACATGTCCCAGTCGTGGTAATGGTCTTGCTGGCACTCGTCACAGCAGACCACGAGTCCGCGAATACCCTTGTGCGCCAACAATGCCTCGTACACGGCCAGGTCCGCCAGGTCTGCCTCGACAGCCACCCGCTCCTGCTGGTCCAGTGGCTGACCGGGCTCTACGTCATCCAGAACCGCCGACGGGTCACAGGGATCATCGGCAAACGGGTCAGGCGGCAAACCCGGGGGGAGGTGGTCGCGCACCCCTCTAGGGTACGCACGCCCACAATGGGAACGCCAGCAGCCGCTTCACGGCGCGCATCGTCACCGGCCGGGTTGGATTGGCCGGTTCCTCCTCGCGCCGCTTCACGGCGCGCATCGTCACCGGCCGGGAGCGAGCCGATAGGATGGGGGGTCTTACTTCGCATGCATATGGAGGCCTCACTGATGTCCCGTGGCATGTCCCACCTGGAAGACAGTTCCGACCTGGTCGCGAGTCCGTATTTTTGCGGCGGCCTGACGGAGAACTCGGTGCCGACCGGGGGCGACAATCCCAACAAGGTAGCCATGTTGGGGCTGACGTTCGACGACGTCCTGCTGCTGCCGGCGGCGTCCGACGTGGTGCCCGCCGCGGCGGACACCACCAGCCACCTCACCAGGAAAATCAGACTGAAAGTGCCGCTGGTCAGTTCAGCGATGGACACGGTGACCGAGTCGCGGATGGCCATCGCGATGGCGCGAGCCGGCGGAATGGGTGTGCTGCACCGCAACCTGCCTGTTGCCGAACAGGCCGGCCAGGTCGAGACGGTCAAACGATCCGAGGCGGGCATGGTCACCGATCCGGTCACCTGCCGGCCGGACAACACACTGGCGCAGGTCGACGCGATGTGCGCGCGGTTCCGGATCTCCGGCCTGCCGGTGGTCGACGACTCCGGCGCACTGCTCGGCATCATCACCAACCGCGACATGCGGTTCGAGGTCGACCAGACCAAGACGGTCGCCGAGGTGATGACCAAGGCCCCGCTGATCACCGCCCAGGAAGGGGTCAGTGCCGACGCGGCGCTGGGCCTGCTGCGCCGCCACAAGATCGAGAAGCTGCCCGTGGTCGACGGTCATGGTCGGCTCACCGGCCTGATCACCGTGAAGGACTTCGTCAAGACCGAGCAGCACCCCCTGGCGACCAAGGACACAGACGGCCGGCTACTGGTGGGGGCGGCGGTCGGCGTCGGCGGCGATGCCTGGGTGCGGGCCATGATGCTGGTCGACGCGGGCGCCGACGTACTGGTCGTCGATACCGCGCACGCCCACAATCGGCTGGTGCTCGACATGGTCGGCAAGCTCAAAATCGAGGTCGGCGACCGAGTCGAGGTGATCGGCGGCAACGTGGCCACCAGGGCCGCCGCCGCCGCACTGGTCGAGGCCGGTGCCGACGCGGTGAAGGTCGGTGTCGGGCCTGGGTCGATCTGCACGACGCGCGTCGTGGCCGGTGTGGGCGCACCGCAGATCACGGCGATCCTCGAGGCGGTCGCCGCGTGCGGGCCGGCGGGCGTGCCCGTCATCGCCGACGGAGGGCTGCAGTACTCCGGCGACATCGCCAAGGCACTGGCCGCCGGTGCGTCGACGGCAATGCTGGGATCGCTGCTGGCCGGCACCGCCGAAGCGCCCGGCGAACTGATCTTCGTCAACGGCAAGCAGTTCAAGAGCTACCGCGGGATGGGATCGCTGGGCGCCATGCAGGGCAGGGGTGGGGCCGGAGGTCCAGGCAGGTCCTATTCCAAGGACCGCTACTTCGCCGACGACGCGCTCTCGGAGGACAAGTTGGTCCCCGAGGGCATCGAGGGCCGCGTGCCGTTCCGCGGCCCGCTGTCGTCGGTGATCCACCAGCTGACCGGTGGGCTGCGGGCCGCCATGGGCTACACGGGCTCGTCCACCATCGAGGCCCTGCAGCAGGCGCAGTTCGTCCGGATCACCGCCGCCGGACTCCGCGAAAGCCACCCGCACGACGTCGCCATGACCGTCGAAGCACCCAACTACTACGCCCGTTAGAAAGCTCGCTGGATATCCACATGGTCGAGATCGGGATGGGCCGCATCGCGCGCCGCGCCTATGAACTCAGCGAAGTCAGCATCGTGCCGTCGCGCCGCACCCGCTCGTCGAAGGACGTGTCGACGACCTGGCAGCTCGACGCCTACCGGTTCGAGATCCCGGTACTGGCCCATCCGACCGACGCGTTGGTGTCGCCGGAGTTCGCCATCGAACTCGGTCGGCTCGGCGGGTTGGGAATCCTCAACGGCGAAGGCCTGATCGGGCGGCACGCCGACGTCGAGGCCAAGATCGCTCAGCTCGTCGAGGCCGCAGAGAAGGAGCCCGAACCCTCGGCCGCGGTACGGCTGCTGCAGGAACTGCACGCGGCACCGCTGGACCCGGAACTGCTGGCTGCCGCGGTGGTCAGCATCCGCGAGGCCGGCGTCACCACGGCGGTGCGGGTGAGCCCGCAGAACGCGCAATCGCTGACGCCGGTGCTCGTCGCGGCCGGCATCGACCTGCTGGTCATCCAGGGCACGATCGTGTCCGCCGAGCGGGTGGCCAGCGACGGCGAGCCGCTGAATCTGAAGACCTTCATCTCCGAGCTCGACGTGCCCGTGGTCGCCGGCGGCGTGCAGGACCACCGCACCGCGCTGCACCTGATGCGCACCGGGGCCGCCGGCGTCATCGTCGGCTACGGCTCCACCCGGGGCGTGACCACCACCGACGAGGTGCTGGGCATCAGCGTCCCGATGGCCACCGCGATCGCCGACGCCGCCGCCGCGCGGCGTGAATACCTCGACGAGACCGGCGGCCGGTACGTGCACGTGCTGGCCGACGGCGACATCCACACCTCCGGTGAGTTGGCGAAGGCGATCGCCTGTGGTGCCGACGCGGTCGTGTTGGGCACGCCGCTGGCCGAGTGCGCGGAGGCGCTGGGCGGCGGATGGTTCTGGCCGGCGGCGGCGGCGCACCCGTCGTTGCCACGCGGGGCGCTGCTGCAGATCGCGGCCGGCGAGCGCCCGCCGATGGAACGCGTCCTGAACGGGCCCTCCGACGACCCGTTCGGCAGCCTCAGCCTGGTCGGTGGCCTGCGCCGGTCGATGGCGAAGGCGGGATACTGCGACCTCAAGGAATTCCAGAAGGTCGGCCTGACCGTCGGGTGCTGAGGCGCTCAACTCATCGCGGGGCAGCCTCAGTGCGCGGTGGCCGCGCGTGACGCCGTGAACGTCAACGGTATTGGACGATGCCGAGCCCGTCGATTCGCCGGAAATCCGCGACGTTCGCGGTGACGATCGGGATGCCCAATTGCAGACTCGTGCAACCGATCCAGAGATCGTTGGCACCGATCAGTTCGCCACGGTGCCGCAGCGCCCGTGCCACTCTTGCGTAGACCAACGCTATCCGGTCATCTACCGGAACGACCGCATGTCCCGTGCGCATGGCGGTGATGATCGGGTCGTCGGCTTGGTCGAATCCTTCGGCGAACTCGCCTAACGCGATCGTTGAAAGGAACAACTCGGCATCCGGCGAGCGTTTGAGCACCTGGTGCGCGGCACCGTCGTCGTCACCGGCAGATCTCTCCCGTTGCAGATCGATGAGAAATGTCGTGTCGACGCTTAGTTTGAGCGCCATTGGTCCGGCGGCGGTGTGTCGGCGTGTTGCGCTTCGTCGAGGCGCCTGAGAACGTAGTCACCCACCGCCGGTAGGGCGTCGAGTGCGTCGAGAAGCGCTGCTGCCGTGGGAACTTCGTTGCGCCAGTGCGCACGCTTGATGACGCGGGAAAATGATTCGTTCGGTGTGCGCCGAGCGGCCCGAAGGCGCTCATAGGCATCGAGGTCGATCGATATTGTCTTGGTGGCCATTCTGCATGTATACATGCATGGTTTTGTGCATTCAAGTTGACAGCCCCGGGCTCGACTCGTCGGTCCCGCGACCACCACACAGAAATTCGGGTAGAGGGCTTCGGGTAGCGGAGATGGTGGACGCAGCGTCAACGATTCGTGGACAACGCGGCGACGGGTGACCCGGTTACCAGGCGGATGTAAAGCGGTTCATACTGCACCGGTGAATCCGGATTACGACGTCTTGATCATCGGCTCGGGTTTCGGCGGCAGTGTCAGCGCGCTGCGGCTGACCGAAAAGGGCTACCGGGTAGGTGTATTGGAGGCCGGCCGCCGCTTCGCCGACGAGGAGTTCGCCCAGACGTCCTGGGACCTGCGCAAGTTCCTGTGGGCGCCGAAGCTGGGCTGTTACGGCGTCCAGCGCATCCATCCGCTGCGCAACGTGATGATCCTGGCCGGTGCCGGGGTGGGCGGCGGCTCGCTGAACTACGCCAACACCCTCTACGTGCCGCCGGAGCCGTTCTTCGCCGACCGGCAATGGTCGCACATCACCGATTGGCGCGGCGAGCTGATGCCGCACTACGACCAGGCGCAGCGAATGCTGGGCGTGGTGAAGAACCCGACCTTCACCGACGCCGACCGAGTGCTCAAAGAGGTGGCCGACGACATGGGCTGCGGCGACACGTTCGTGTCGACCCCGGTCGGGGTGTTCTTCGGTCCCGACGGCACCAGGGCGCCGGGACAGACTGTCCCGGATCCGTATTTCGGTGGTGCCGGCCCGGCACGTACCGGCTGCCTGGAGTGCGGCTCGTGCATGACGGGCTGCCGCGTCGGCGCCAAGAACACGTTGGTGAAGAACTATCTGGGCCTCGCCGAATCCGCTGGGGCGCAGGTGTTTCCGATGACGACGGTGAAGGGGTTCGAGCAGCGCTCCGACGGACTATGGGAGGTCCGCACCGTGCGCACCGGAAGCTGGGTGCGACGCGACCGACGCACGTTCACCGCCTCGTACCTGATCCTGGCCGCGGGCACGTGGGGTACCCAGCACCTGCTGTTCACGATGCGCGACCGGGGCAAGCTGCCGCGTCTGTCGGACCGACTGGGCATGCTGACCCGCACCAACTCCGAGTCGATCGTCGGTGCGGCCCGCCTGCAGGTCTCGCCGGACCTCGACCTGACTCACGGGGTGGCGATCACGTCGTCGATCCATCCAACCGCCGACACCCATGTCGAACCCTGTCGCTACGGCAAGGGCTCCAACGCGATGGGCCTGCTGCAAACCCTGATGACCGACGGCACGGGCCCCGGCGGCACCGACGTGCCACGCTGGAAACAGTTGCTGCAGCAGGCCTCCGAGGACCCGCGTCGCATGGTGCGCATGCTCAACGTCAGTCACTGGAGTGAGCGCAGCCTGATCGCCCTGGTGATGCAGCACCTGGACAACTCGATCACCACGTACACCAAGGGCGGCAAGCTGGGCCCGTTTCATTGGCGCTGGTACTCCAGCAAGCAGGGGCACGGCGAGCCGAACCCGACCTGGATCCCGGTTGGCAACGAGGTGACGCGCCGCATTGCCGCCAAGGTCGACGGCGTCGCCGGCGGCACCTGGGGCGAACTGTTCAACATCCCGCTGACCGCGCACTTCCTGGGCGGCGCGGCGATCAGCGAGGATCCCGCGCACGGCGTCATCGACCCTTACCACCGAGTTCACGGCTACCCGACGCTGTATGTGGTGGACGGCGCCGCCATCTCGGCGAACCTGGGCGTCAACCCCTCGCTGTCCATCACCGCGCAGGCCGAGCGGGCCGCCTCGCTGTGGCCGAACAAGGGGGAGAACGATCAGCGACCGCTGCAGGGCGACACCTACCGGCGGTTGGCACCGATCGCGCCGAGACACCCTGTGGTGCCGGCCGATGCGCCGGGCGCGCTGCGCTGGGGACCGGTCGAGCAGGTCGGTCCCGCGGGCTGAGGCGGGTCAGCTTGCGATTGCCCCGGAGCCGATCGCCTCGAGCGGTGCGCCGCTGAGTACCCGGCTGCGTTCCCCGTGCACGTTGACCGGGACATCGCCCATCAGGGTGACCCGGTGCATCAGTCGGGGCTGGTCGTCGTAGTCGTCGATCGCCCGGTGCTGGGTGGCGCGGTTGTCCCAGATGGCGACGTCGCCCGCCTCCCAGTTCCAGTGAATCGTGTTCTCGGGCAGCGTTATTCGCCGCTGCAGTAGTTCCAGTAGCGCGCTGGACTCGTAGCCGTCCAAACCAACGAAGCCGCGGACGAAGTCCCCGGCCAGCAGTGTGCGCTCGCCGGTCTCGGGGTGTACCCGCACCACGGGGTGCTCGGTCTGGAAGTCGCGCTTCTCGAAGGCCTGCCGGAACGCCCGCTGCGCGTCGGTCATTGTCTTCTGGGCCGCATGGGCCTCGGCGGTGACGTAGTCATAGCGGTTGGTGTGCAGCGCCCACAGGTTCTCGGCGAGGCATCGCAGCGGCTCGGGCAGCTGTTCGTAGGCGGCCGTGGTCGATGCCCACAGGGTCGAGCCACCGTAGGTGGGCAGGGCGACTGCCCGCAGGATCGACGCCGCGGGGTAGTTGGCGGCGAAGGTGATGTCGGTGTGCCAGCGGTTGGCCTTGCCGTACTCGGAGTTGATCGGCGTGATGACCGGTGCGTCCTTGGCGGCCAGGACCGAGGCGGCGGGGTGGGCGATCGGCGTGCCCAGCAGCCCGGCGAATGCGAGCTGCGCCGCGTCGTCGAGGTGGTGCTGGCTGCGGAAGAAGATCACCTTGTGGGTCAGCAGGGCGCGGTGGATCTCGTCGACCACGCCGGGGTCGAGCTCGCCGCCGAGGCGCACCCCGTCGACCCGCGCACCGATGCGGCTGCCCAGTTTCGTGACGCTTACCTGGTCTGTCATTGCTGTCGTCCTTGGCCAAAGTCCGATGTAGTCAGATGACTACATCGATAACGATTAGTGTAGCTACCGAATGTGGGACGGGCAACAGTCGGCTCCGGGACGCTTCCTACTTGCTGCGAGCCAGCGCGCGCCGGTGCATGGGCGCGCGGCCAGCCGGTTGCGACGGCGGTGGCAGCAGGGGTTTGCGGATACGCAGCTCGATCGTCGTGGGCACGTCGGTGTTCAGGGTCACCTCCTGGCCGGCGTGCCGGATGGTCAGCTCGCCGCCGGGCCCGTCGTGCACCGTGTACGTGACATCGGAATGGTTGACATCGACGGTCAGGCGGAAATCCCGCCAGCGCAGCCGGAACCGCAGCCGGGTGATGCCGTCGGGCAGTTGCGGATCCAGTGACATGATGCCCTCGTCGTCGCGCAGGCCGCCGAATCCCACGACCAATGCCGTCCAGGCACCCGCCAACGAGGCCATGTGCAGCCCGTCGCGGGTGTTGTGATGCAGGTCGCGCAGGTCGATCAGCGCGGCCTCGTAGGCGTAGTCGTGAGCCAGGTCCAGGTGCCCGACCTCGGCGCACAGTACCGCCTGGGTGCACGCCGACAACGACGAGTCGCGCACCGTGCGCCGCTCGTAGTAGTCGACGTTACGGGCTTTCTGTTCGGGGGTGAACGCGTGGCTGTGGAACTGCATGGCCAGGACCAGGTCGGCCTGCTTGATCACCTGGGCGGGGTAGAGCCGCACATAGGGGTAGTGCAGGAGCATTGGGTAGGTCGTGGAGGCCCCGAAGTCCCATTCGGCGAAGGTGGTGAACCCCTCGCACTGCTGGTGCACACCCAGTTCCTCGTCGTAGGGGATGTTGATCGCGGCGGCGGCGTCGCGCCAGGCGGCCGTCTCCTCGGTGGTGACGCCGAGCGCGTCGGCGGCCTCGGGGTGGCGGTTGCACGCCTCGGCGGCGGTGACCAGGTTATGCGCCGCCATCAGGTTCGTGAACACGTTGTCGCGCACGATTGCCGTGTACTCGTCGGGGCCGGTGACCCCGTCGAGATGCCAGACGCCGTGCCGGTCGTGGTGGCCGAGGGACAGCCACAGCCGGGCGGTCTCGACGAGCACCGTCAGGCCGCATTCCTTTTCCAGCGCGTCGTCGCCGGTGACGACGCGGTAGCGCTCGAAGGCCATGGCGATATCGGCGTTGACGTGCCAGGCGGCCGTGCCGGCCGGCCAGTATCCCGAGCATTCCTGCCCGCGGATGGTGCGCCACGGGAAGCTCGCCCCCCGCAGGCCCAGCTCGGCGGCCCGCTCCTGGGCGGACGTCAATGTCGACGCCCGCCACCGCAGCGCGTCGGCGACCGCGTGGGGTGCGGTGTAAGTGAGCACCGGCAGTACGTAGCTCTCGGTATCCCAGAAGGCGTGGCCGTCGTAACCCGTCCCGGTGAGCCCCTTGGCCGGGATCGCCCGCCGTTCGGCGCGGGCGCTGGCTTGCAGCAGGTGAAACATCCCGAAACGCACGGCTTGCTGAGACTCGGAGTCGCCGTCGACCTCGACGTCGGCGTTGTCCCAGAATTCGTCGAGATAGGCCCGCTGCGCATCCAGCAGCCCCTGCCACCCGGCGTAGCGGGCGCTGTGCAGCGCCGCGGCGACCTGGTCGCGCAGCGCCGGGCGGGAACGCAACCTCGACCAGCCGTAGGCCAGGTATTTGACGATCCGCAGCTTCTGCCCGGGGCGCAGCCCGCAGATGATGGTGGTCCGGGCCACGTCGGGACGCGCGGTGGTGCTGATCTCGACCCGTCCGGGCACGTCGACCTCGTGATCCATCGCGGCGGCCATCATCAGGGCGCTGGCGCGCGTGCGGTGCATGAGCAGCGCCCCGCACTCGGTGTTCTCGTGCTCGACGGCCTCGAGCGGGTGGTCCAGAATCGCCGACACCCGCGGGTCCCCCGAGGTCTCCGGCTGGTCCTCGTTGGTCACCAGCTCCGACTGGACCGTCACCCGGACGAACTCCTCGACGGCCTCGACGGTGTACTCGATGGCCGCGACGCCGCGCTGGACCAGCGACACCAGCCGGGTGGACACCAGCTTGATCTGCTTGCCCGCCGGCGAGCGCCAATGCGCCGTCCGGCACAGCGTCCCGGCGCGCAGATCGAGAGTCCGCTCGTGGGAGAGCAGGGAGCCGTAGCGGACGTCGAACGGCTCGTCCTCGACCAGCAGCCGGAAGATCTTGCCGTTGGTGACGTCGACGACCGTCTGGCCCGCCTCCGGGTATCCGTACCCGGCCTCGGCGTAGGGCAGCGGCCGGATCTCGAAGAAGGAGTTCAGGTAGGTGCCCGGCAGGCCGTACGGCTCGCCCTCGTCGAGGTTTCCGCGCAAACCGACATGCCCGTTGGACAAGGTGAACAACGATTCGGACTGGGCCAGCAGATTCAGGTCGAGCCGGGTCTCGCGGACCTGCCAAGGCTCGACCGGGAACGATTCGTCGGTGATCATGAGCGCAGCAGATCGCCGAGATCGGTGACGACGACGTCGGCGCCGTTGCTGCGCAGCTCGTCGGCCTGGCCCACCCGGTCGACACCCACCACGTAGCCGAAGTCGCCGGCCCGGCCGGCCGCCACGCCCGACAGCGCGTCCTCGAACACCGCCGCTGCGTCGGGCCGCACGTCGAGCAGTTCAGCCGCGCGCAGGAACGAGTCCGGGGCGGGCTTGCCGGCGAGGTGCTCGTCGCGCAGCGTGACACCGTCGACCCGCTTCTGGACGAACCGATCCAGGCCGCCGATCTGCAGGACGTCGTGGGCATTGGCGCTGGCGGACACCACGGCGATGCCCAGCCCCGCGGCCGAGACCGCCTCCAGGTAGCGCCGCGACCCGTCGAACACCGCGACGCCGTCCTCGTGCAGGACCTTCTCGAACATCGCGTTCTTGCGGTGGCCCAGGCCGTACACCGTGTCGGCGTCGTCGGGATCGTCGGGACCGCCGTCGGGCAGCGCGATCTTGCGGCTCTCCAGAAACGACCGGACCCCGTCCTCGCGCTTCTTGCCGTCCACGTAGCGAAGGTAGTCGGCATCCGGGTCGAAGGGCACGAACTTCTCGCCCGTGCGCTCGGCCCGCTGCGACAGGAAGGCGTCGAACATGGTCTTCCATGCCTTGGTGTGGACGCTGGCGGTATCGGTGAGCACACCGTCCAGGTCGAACAGGCAGGCATGGACCTTCTCTGGCAGGCCGAGCCCTGGGCGCACGGCGGACCTCACTCTCCTGGTGTCGGGGACCGGTTGGGCCCCATCCACTCCACCATGCCGCACCCCCATGCCGCCACCGGGTGACCCGGCGCGGCGCGGCACGGTGGCGCACCGGTCGCCCGACCGGCGCCCACTAAACTTTGCGGCGTGACGAAACCTGGTGATGGGGCGCCGCGGCCGGTGCTGG
Source organism: Mycobacterium sp. THU-M104 (assembly GCF_049197365.1). NCBI lineage: Bacteria > Bacillati > Actinomycetota > Actinomycetes > Mycobacteriales > Mycobacteriaceae > Mycobacterium > Mycobacterium sp. THU-M104. Next base: position 16,693 of record NZ_JBMIOP010000065.1, on the reverse strand, counting down.
TGATCGACTTCGGTGCGCAGTACGCCCAGTTGATCGCCCGCCGGGTTCGCGAGGCGCAGGTCTTTTCCGAGGTCGTCCCCCACACCGTCGCGCTCGAGGAGATCAGGGCGCGCCACCCGCTGGCACTGGTGCTGTCCGGCGGGCCGGCCAGCGTCTACAGCGATGGCGCTCCGCGGACCGACCCCGCGCTGTTCGACCTGGGGGTGCCGGTGTTCGGCATCTGCTACGGGTTCCAGGCCATGGCGCAGGCCCTCGGGGGGACCGTCGCCCATACCGGCACCAGTGAGTACGGCCGCACCGAGTTGACAGTGACGGGCGGGCAGCTGCATTCCGGCCTGCCCGCGACCCAGCCGGTGTGGATGAGCCACGGCGACGCGGTCACGGCCGCGCCGGACGGGTTCGAGGTGGTGGCCAGCAGTCCGGGCGCCCCGGTGGCAGCCTTCGAGAACGTCGAGCGGCGCCTGGCCGGGGTGCAGTACCACCCGGAGGTGATGCACAGCCCGCACGGGCAGCGGGTGCTCAGCCGGTTCCTGCACGACTTCGCCGGGGCCGGCGCGGACTGGACGCCCGCCAACATCGCCGGTGCGCTGGTCGAGCAGGTGCGCGAGCAGGTCGGCGACGGCCGGGCGATCTGCGGACTGTCCGGCGGCGTGGACTCGGCCGTGGCCGCCGCGCTGGTGCAGCGCGCCATCGGCGACCGATTGACCTGCGTGTTCGTCGACCACGGGTTGTTGCGCGCCGGGGAGCGCGAGCAGGTGCAGCGCGATTTTGTCGCCGCCACCGGCGCCAACCTGGTCACCGTCGACGCGGCGGACACCTTCCTGGCCGCGCTGACGGGGGTGCACAATCCCGAGGGCAAACGCAAGATCATCGGCCGCCAGTTCATCCGGGCGTTCGAGGGCGCGGTGCGCGACATCGTGGGCGATACCGACTCGCGGGTCGACTTCCTGGTGCAGGGCACGCTGTATCCCGACGTGGTGGAGTCCGGTGGGGGCAGTGGCACCGCCAACATCAAGAGCCACCACAACGTCGGCGGCCTGCCCGACGACCTGAAGTTCACGCTCGTCGAGCCGCTGCGGCTGCTGTTCAAAGACGAGGTGCGGGCGGTGGGGCGCGAGCTGGGTCTGCCGGAGGAAATTGTGGCGCGCCAACCGTTTCCGGGGCCGGGTCTGGGTATCCGGATCGTCGGCGAGGTGACCGAGGCGCGGCTGGAGACGTTGCGGTGCGCCGACTCGATCGCGCGTGAGGAGCTGACCGCGGCCGGCCTGGACAACCAGATCTGGCAGTGCCCGGTGGTGTTGTTGGGTGACGTCCGCTCGGTCGGGGTGCAGGGCGACAACCGCACCTACGGGCACCCGATCGTGCTGCGGCCGGTGTCCAGCGAGGACGCCATGACCGCCGACTGGACGCGGGTGCCCTACGACGTGCTGGAGCGCATCTCGACCCGCATCACCAACGAGGTGGCCGAGGTCAACCGCGTGGTGCTCGACATCACGAGCAAACCGCCCGGCACGATCGAGTGGGAGTAGAACGGCCGGCGCGACGGACTGCCCGCCTTCGCGCGACAATCGCCGCGGTCCGCGTGCCCGTTTTCCGGCGGCGCGGCACCCGTGGTGGATGTGGTGTTGCGGGCGCGGAAAGGTGAAGCCATGACCACACTCGACATCGGTGTCTACGTGCCGCAGATGGGGTTCACCTATTCCGACGTGCTGCACCGCGCGCTGCGCTGCGAGGAACTCGGCATCGGCTCGGTGTGGCTCTACGACCACATGTACGGGCCCGGCGCACCGACGATTCCGTCGCTGGAGGCCTGGACGCTGGCGACCGCACTGCTGGCCCGCACCGAACGGCTCCGCGTCGGACACATGGTGCTGTGCAACCAGTTCCGCCACCCCGCGGTGCTCGCCAAGATGGCCACCACGCTCGACCAGATCTCGGGCGGGCGGCTCGAACTCGGCCTGGGCAGCGGTTCCATTCCCGACGAGCATCTGCGAATGGGATTGCCGTGGGGCACTTTCCGCGACCGCTCCGAGCGGCTCGGTGAGGCGCTCGAGATCCTCACCCAGGCGTTCGCCGGTGAGCGGGTCGACTTCACGGGCAGGCACTACACGGTCGAGGACATGCCGATCGTCCCCGGAGCGCTGCAGAAGCCGCGTCCGCCGATCGTCGTCGGCGGCGTGGGGGAGAGGTACACGCTACCGCTGGTCGCCCGGTACGCCGACGTGTGGAACGTGCCCACCTACGCGCTGGCCGAGCTGGAACGCAAACGCGACGTGCTGCGCGCCTGCTGCGCCGACATCGGACGCGACCCGGCCGACATCGTGTTGTCGGTCGAGGCCGTCATGGCGCTCGCGCCCGACGACGCGACGCTGCCCGAGGTCCGCGCGGCGGCCGAAAAGCGTTTCGGTGCGCCGGCGTTCGGGCTGCAGGAGGGCGGCCTGATCGGCACCGCGCCGCAGATCGTGCACCGCATCCAGGAACTGCAGGAGCTGGGCTTCGGGCAGATCGTGCTGTTCACCCATGATCGCGGTAGTGACCCGACGCTGGAACTGCTGGCCTCGCGGGTACTCGGCGCGCTCTGACCGGGCCGGCCACCGAGGCGCCGACACAACGCTGCTCAAAAGCACCATCAGCCACACCGGCGCCGAGTGCATGAAGCCGCCTCTCACGGTGCTTGACGGTTGGCTTGACGGCTGTCGGAGGGCAGGTGTTTACTCGCGATATCGAACATACTTTCGAATGTGGGGAACGGGCGAATTTAGGGAATGGGTATGACACCGGCTTTCGTCTCCGATCGGCGTCGGGAAAATCGCGCCGAACAGCTCGAATCGCTTCGCCGGCGGATGGCTGTGATGTCCGGGAAGACGTCCGGGAAGACGTCCGGGAAGGCCGTCGCCGACGACCCGCTGCCTGAGTCGGGATCCCGGCTGGCGCTCCCGCAGTGGCTGGCGGATTCGCTGCCGGTGGCGTTGCCGCGGGGGACGGTGGCGGTGCTGTCGGGGGCGCGGTCGCTGCTGCTGGGCGTGGTGGCTGCGGTCACGGCGGCCGGAGGCAACGCGGCCATCGTCGGCCAGCCCGACATCGGGTTGCTGGCCGCCGTGGAGATGGGTGCGGACCTGAGCCGGATCGCGGTGATACCCGATGCCGGAACCGATCCGGTGGAGGTGGCCGCGGTGCTCGTGGACGGCATGGACCTGGTGGCGCTCGGCCTGGGCGGGCGGCGGGTGCCCCAGACGCGGGCGCGGGCGGTGGTGGCGCGCGCCCGCAACAAGGGCTGCACCCTGCTGGTCACCGACGGCGAGTGGCAGGGGGCCCCGACCCGGCTCGCGGCCCGGGTCTGCGGTTACGAGCTGACGGCTGGGGGCCGGCCGGGCCTCGGGCGCATCGGCAGGGTGCGGCTGCAGGTCGGCGGGGTGTGCGCGGGCCGGACGGTCGGCCGGGCGCGGACGGGGTGATTCCGGTGGTTTCTTCCCGGGTGCTGGCGATCTGGTGCATGGACTGGCCCGCGGCCGCGGCGGCGGTGTCCGCGGACCTGTCCGCGACGGCCCCGGTCGCGGTCACGCTGGCCAACCGGGTGATCGCCTGCTCGGCGGCCGCTCGTGCGGCGGGGGTGCGCAGGGGGCTGCGCCGCCGGGAGGCGGCGGCCCGCTGCCCGCAGCTGCACGTGGCGACCGCCGATGCAGACCGCGACGCCCGCCTCTTCGAAGCGGTGATCGCGGCGGTGGACGATCTGGTGCCCCGCGCCGAGGTGCTGCGTCCCGGGCTCGTGGTGCTGCCGGTGCGCGGGGCCGCCCGCTATTTCGGGTCCGAGCAACAGGCCGCCGAGCGGCTGATCGACGCGGTGGCCGTGAGTTCAGTGGCCGGCGCCGAGTGTCAGGCCGGGGTCGCCGACCAGCTGTCCACTGCGGTCTTCGCCGCGCGCGCGGGCCGGGTCGTCGAGGCCGGGGGCGACGCGAAATTCCTGTCGGCGCTGTCGATCCGCCAGCTCGCCGCCGAACCGAGCCTGGCCGGGCCGGGCCGGGGTGAGTTATCGGATCTTTTGTGGCGGTTGGGGATTCGCACCATCGGGCAGTTCGCCGCGCTGCCCCGCCCCGACGTGGCCTCCCGGTTCGGTACCGAGGGCGTCACCGCGCACCGGTTCGCCCGCGGCGAGCCCGAGCGGGCGCCGTCCGGGCAGCAACCGCCGCCGGAGTTCGAGGCCGTGCTGGACTGCGATCCGCCGATCGACCGGGTCGATGCCGCGGCGTTCGCGGGCCGATCGCTGGCGGACACGCTGCATCGGCAGCTGATGGCCGCCGGGGTGGGATGCACCCGGCTGGCCATCCACGCCGTCACCGCCTGCGGCGAGGAACGCAGCCGGGTCTGGCGGTGCGCCGAGCCGTTGACCGAGGACGCCACCGCCGACCGGGTGCGCTGGCAGCTCGACGGGTGGCTGAGCGCCCGGAATGCCCGGGACGGTCCGACGGCACCGGTGACACTGCTGCGGCTGCGGGCCGTGGAGGTGGTGTCCGCCGAGGCGCTGCAATTGCCGCTGTGGGGCGGGCTGGGCGAGGATGACCGGCTGCGGGCCCGCCAGGCGCTGGTGCGGGTGCAGGGCCTGCTGGGGCCGGAGGCGGTGCGGGTGCCGGTGCTCTCGGGTGGTCGCGGGCCGGCCGAACGCATCACGTTGATCCCGCTGGGCGACGAGCCGGTGCCCCGAGCAGACCCCAGCCCGCCGTGGCCCGGCCGGCTGCCCGAGCCGTCTCCGTCGGTGTTGCTCGACGAGGCCGTGGAACTGCTTGACGGCCAAGGAAAGCCGGTGCGGGTGACCGGCCGTGGGCTGTTCTCCGCCGATCCCGAGCGAATGATCGTCCATGGCGCCGACGAGCGGCTGTGCTGGTGGGCCGGCCCGTGGCCGGTCGACGAGCGGTGGTGGGACCCCGACCGGGGCGCCACCGGGGCGGGGAACCGCACCGCCCGCGCACAGGTGCTGCTGGAAAGCGAGCGGGCGCTGCTGCTGTGTTATCGCCGCCGGCGCTGGTACCTCGAGGGAAGCTACGAATGACGCGTCGGGGGCATTCCCTCAGGCCAACCGGCGTGCGAACGCCCCGACCCGTTCGACGAACCGGTCGAAGAACGCCGCCTCATCGACGTGAACGCCGATGAGCGCATTGGGTTCTCGGTGCTTCGACCAGTCGGTCACGGTCATGCCGCGGGTGTGCGCGCCGGTGAGTTCGACGTCCACCGTGGCCGGGCGCGCCGTGACGAGTTCGGGTTCGAGCGCCGCCGCGACGGCCAGCGGGTCGTGCAGATGAGCGGCGAACCCGTGGCCGTTGTCGTGGTAGGCCTCCAGGTAGAACCGCATCGCGTCCTCGACCAGCCGGATCAGCGGGTTGGACGCCGTCGACCGGGTGCCGCGCGCGTCGCTCGCGCTCATCGGAGTGGTCGTCGACCCCGCGGCCGCCGCCAGCCGCACGAGGTGATCGGGCGTCATCGCGACGGTGCGGGTCAGGTCGAGCCCGCACAGGACCGGCAGCGACCCCGGCGGGTTGCTCCACGCCGCGAGCACCTCGGCAGCGGCCTCGGGATCCACGCTCATGTTCCATTCCGCCACCGGGGTGACGTTGCCGCGGTGGTCGTAGGAGCCGCCCATGATCACCAGCCGGCGCAGCAGTGTCGGCAGCGCGGGCTCGGCACGCAGCGCCAGCGCCAGGTTGGTCAACGGGCCGGTCGCCACGCCGATCAGCTCACCGGGGAAGGCGTGCGCCGCGCGCACCCACCCCGTCGCGGCGTCGTGGCCGGTGAGCTCGAGACTGCTCGGCGGCAGGTCGGCGTACCCCAGCCCCCGGGGGCCGTGCACTTGCGAGGGCGAGCGCATCGGTGCGGTCAGGGCGGCGCCGGACCCTTTGGAGACCGGCACCTCGCCGACCCGGCACAACTCGAGTAATCCCAGGTTGTTCTCGCAAACCTGTTCCACCCCAACGTTTCCGCCGGTCGAGGCGATGCCGACCAGGTCAGCGCCGGGGGTGCCCAGCAGGTAGAGCAACGCCAGCGCGTCGTCGACACCGGTGTCGACGTCGACGAATACCGGGTCCACCGACGTAAGACTACCTGCGCGCTCACGGCCACCGGGACGCCACGATGACTACCGTGAATCAGGTGGTGATCAGTTGGCGACGTTGCGGATGCCGTCCCAGTCCACCAGCGTCCAGCCGGTGACCGGGTTGCCGGTGAGCACCACGCGGCCGACGTTGGACAGGGGATGTTTGGTCAGCAGGCTGTTCCTGCCGTTCTTGGCGTTCATCAGCGTCCACACCATGATCGCCGACCCCTGGGTGACGATGACGGGTTTGGCGTGGCCGTCGCTGTAGATCTTGCGGACGGCGGCGGTGAACCGGGAGTTGAACTCGTTGCCGCTGGTCGAACCCGGGACGCTGTCCTGCCGGTCCCCGTTGAGCCAGTCCGCCGGCGCCAGCAGGTACGTCGAGGCGGCCATCGTCTCGGGTTTGCCGTTGTACCAGCCGGCGTTGATCGGCCGCAGCCCGTCGAGGACCTCGACCTGTGTGCCCATCTCGGCGGCCAGGGGCGCGGCGGTCTGCTGCGCGTCGGCCGCGTCGGAGGCGTAGACGGCGTCGAAGTCGTGACGGCCGTGCGCCATCTGCTGGGCCTGCCCCTTCCCGTCGGGGCTCAGGCCGGGGCCCGGGATCGAGGTGTCGATGAGCCCGTCGGATTCTGCCTGTGACTGGGCGTTGCGGACGAAGGTCAGGGTGATGCTTCGCGCCTGCGGGGCGCCACCGCCGCAGGCCCCGACGACGAACGCCGCGACAAGGACGGCCACCGGCTTCCAGATCTTGGTGCGCGTGGACATGGCGATAGCCTGCCCTGCCGACACCACCGGTGGGAAGGGTTTGGGATGGTTGGGTGCAGAAAAGCCTCGATTTTTGCGACAGCTTCGATGCCCAACAGAAAATTCCCGAGAGAATGGAGAGCCCCATGGCGATTGACCCCGGTGCCGTCGGCGCGGTGAGCGAACCGATGGAGTTCACCTGGACCGACCGGGACACGATGCTGTATGCGCTCGGCGTCGGCGCCGGCGTCGACGACCTGTCGTTCACCACCGAGAACAGCCACGACATCACCCAGCAGGTGCTGCCCACCTACGCGGTCATCTGCTCCCCGGCCTTCGCGGCGGCGGGCAAGATCGGGACGTTCAACCATGCCCTGCTGCTGCACGGCTCCCAGGGCATCCGGCTGCACGCGCCCCTGCCGCCGGCGGGCACGCTGTCGGTGGTCTCCGAGGTCGCCGACATCCAGGACAAGGGGGAGGGCAAGAACGCCATCGTCGTGCTGCGCGGCCGGGGTACCGACCCCGCGTCGGGCAAGCTGATCGCCGAGACGTTGACCACGCTGGTCATCCGCCAGTCTGGCGGGTTCGGCGGGCAGCCGGGTGAGCGGCCGGTCGCCCCGCAGGTTCCCGACCGCGAACCCGACGCGCGCATCGCGCTGCCCACCCGCGCGGACCAGGCGCTGATCTACCGGCTCTCCGGGGACCGCAACCCGCTGCACAGCGACCCGTGGTTCGCCCGGGAGTTGGCCGGGTTCCCCAAGCCGATCCTGCACGGGCTGTGCAGCTACGGGGTGGCCGGGCGCGCGCTGGTCGCCGAGCTGGGCAAGAACGTGGCCGCCAACGTCACCGCGATCGACGCGCGGTTCACCTCGCCGGTGTTCCCCGGCGAGACGCTGACCACGCTGATCTGGCGCACCGAACCGGGCAGGGCGGTGTTCCGCACCGAGGTGTCGGCGCCCGACGGCTCCGACGTGCGGGTGGCGCTGGACGACGGCGCGGTGGAGTTCGTGACGGATTAGATCTGCGTCAGGTCGGCGTTTGATGCCAACCAGAAGGAATAACTCAAGGCCACAGGTCAATTCACGTCAGTGTCGGTGAGCCGGCGCGCCAGCCGGTCGGTGAACTCGCTCACCGCTGCGGGACTGTCCAGCCCGAACAGCGCCGCGGTGGCGCGGTCGCCGTCCTCGTCGTGGCGCACCAGGATGGGCACGCCGTCGTCGCGGACCGCGTCGAACGCGTCCTCGTCGGTGATGTCGTCGCCCACATAGATCGGCGTCAACGTGCCCGGGCCGGCCCGGTGCAGGTGCTCGAGCACCCAGCGCAGCGTCTTGCCCTTGTCCCAGTCGATGTCCGGGCGCAACTCGATGACCTCGCGGCCGGTGGTCACCCGCAGCGCGCTGTGCCGGCCGGCCGCGCGCACCGCCGCGGCCACCTCGCCGACACGGTCACGCGCGGCGTTGCGGTAGTGCACAGCCACCCCGAATCGCTTGTGCTCCACCACGACTCCGGGAATCGAGCTGAGCCGCTCGCGCAGCTCGCCGGCGGCCCGCTCCAGCACCGGGATGGCCGCCGCGGCGGCGTCGTTGTGGTGGTGTGTCCCGTCGGGTGCGGTGAGTTCGAACCCGTGGCTGCCGGCGTACCAGATTCCGGGCACGCCGACACGCCGTGTCACGTCGGCCAGGTCGCGGCCGGACAGCACGGCGACCGGGCACTGTGCGGCCAACTTCTGCAGCGCCGCCGTCGCGCCCGCAACGGGCCGGGCCGCGTCCGGGTCGTCGACGATGTCCGACAGTGTGCCGTCGAAGTCGTAGAACACCGCCGGGTTCGACGGCGGATCCAGGGCCTGCGCCGCGTCGGGAAGCTGCGACATCCGGCGGTCCCCGGTGCGCACCGTGACCTCACCGACGTCGGTGACCACCGCGTCGGCGCCGGCCTCGTCCAGCGCGTCGCGGCGCCCCGTTCGGTCTTCTTCCTTGAGGACGCCGATGACCAACGCGAAACCGGTGTCGCGCGCGGCCGTGACTCCGGCGACGTCGCGCGCGACGACGGCGCACCGGCCCGGCTGCACGTGCAGGCGCTCGGCTGCTCCGACGGGGCCGTCGGCCCGCGCGGCGAACAGGTCCGCCGGTGCGTCACGGTGGTCGTCGGGCGTGAAGACGGCGGTGCCGAGCCCGACGTCGTGCAATCGGCGCACCAGTGTTGCCGCGGGCTCCAGCGCGGTGCCCCCGGCATCGGTCACCGCGTCGAGGTCGAACAGGACGGCGTCATGGCGGCGTGGGTCGATGACGACCGGCTCCAGCGTGTGCACGGCCCCACTTTCTCACGGAGCCCGGCGCCGCGCTCGCGTGAGCGGGTTGGTGAATCCGCCGCGTGTATCGAACGTATATTCGATAAGCTGATCCGTGTGGGCTGGTCTGGCGGGCCGCCGAGCTGGGCGGAGATGGAGCGGGTGCTCGACAGCAGGTCGCGCCACGGCGGCGCACCCCCGCAGGCCGGCCGGGAGGGTCCTCAGTCGCGCAAGCGCGCGGCGTACCACGCACCTGACGGCGGATGGGGAGCCCGCTCGCCGGTCCCGTACGCCGAATTGCACGCGCATTCGGCGTTCAGCTTTCTCGACGGCGCCAGCACCCCGGAGGAGCTGGCTGAGGAGGCGGCCCGGCTGGATCTGCGCGCTTTGGCGCTCACCGACCACGACGGGCTGTACGGGGCGGTGCGGTTCGCCCAAGCCGCCGCCGAACTCGACCTGCGCACCGTGTTCGGGGCCGAACTGTCTTTGGTGCGTCAGAGCCGCGAAGGCGGCGACATTGGGATCGGTGCCCGCACCGAGGCGCCGGACCCGCCCGGCCCGCACCTGCTGGTGCTGGCCCGCGGCCCGGAGGGCTACCGGCGGCTGTCCCGGCAACTGGCCGCCGCGCACCTGGCCGGAGGGGAGAAGGGTAAGCCCCGCTACGACTACGACGCGCTGACCCACGCCGCCGGCGGGCACTGGCACATCCTGACCGGATGCCGTAAAGGACATGTACGCCAAGCACTTTCGATCAAAGGCCCAGAGGCCGCCGAGCGGGCGCTGGCCGACCTGGTGGACCGGTTCGGCGCACACCGGGTCAGCGTCGAGTTGACCCACCACGGGCAGCCGCACGACGACGAACGCAACGCCGTGCTGGCCGGGCTGGCAGGACACTTCGGGGTCGGCGTCGTCGCCACCACCGGGGCGCATTTCGCGGGGCCGTCGCGCGGGCGGCTGGCCATGGCGATGGGGGCGATCCGGGCCCGACGGTCCCTGGATTCGGCCGCGGGCTGGCTGGCCCCACTCGGCGGTGCGCACCTGCGCTCCGGTGAGGAGATGGCCCGGCGGTTCGCGTGGTACCCCGAGGTGGTGAGCGCCGCCGCCGAACTCGGCGAGCAGTGCGCGTTCGGGCTGGCGCTGATCGCGCCGCGGTTGCCGCCGTTCGAGGTTCCCGACGGGCACACCGAGGACAGCTGGCTGCGGCAGCTGACCATGACGGGTGCCCGTGACCGCTACGGGCTCCCCGCGGCGGCCCCCCGCGCGTACGCCCAGATCGAACACGAGTTGAAAGTCATTTCTCAGCTGACGTTTCCGGGCTATTTCCTGGTGGTCCACGACATCGCCCGGTTCTGCCGCCAGAGCAACATCCTGTGCCAGGGCAGGGGATCGGCGGCCAACTCGGCGGTCTGTTACGCCCTGGGCGTCACCGCCGTCGACCCGGTGGCCAACGAGCTGCTGTTCGAGCGGTTCCTGTCGCCGGCCCGCGACGGGCCGCCCGACATCGACATGGACATCGAGTCCGATGAGCGCGAGAAGGTCATCCAGTACGTCTACGACCGCTACGGCCGCGACTACGCCGCCCAGGTCGCCAACGTCATCACCTACCGGAGCCGGATCGCGGTGCGCGACATGGCCCGCGCGCTGGGCTTCTCCCAGGGCCAGCAGGACGCCTGGAGCAAGCAGATCGGTCATCGGAACGGGTTTGGCCCCGACTCGAGCGGACAGTCGCCGGACATAGACGGCATCCCGGCGCAGGTGATCGAGCTGGCCAACCAGATCGCCAACCTGCCTCGGCACCTGGGCATCCACTCCGGGGGCATGGTGATCTGCGACCGGCCGATCGCCGACGTGTGCCCGGTCGAGTGGGCCCGCATGCCGGGCCGCAGCGTCCTGCAGTGGGACAAAGACGACTGCGCGGCAATCGGTTTGGTCAAGTTCGACCTGCTCGGGCTGGGCATGCTCTCGGCGTTGCACCACGCCATCGACCTGGTGGCCGAACACAAGGGGATCGAGGTGGACCTGGCCGCCCTCGACCTGTCCGAGCCGGCGGTGTACGAGATGCTGGCCCGCGCCGACTCGGTCGGCGTGTTCCAGGTGGAGTCGCGCGCGCAGATGGCCACGCTGCCGCGGCTGAAGCCGCGCATCTTCTACGACCTGGTGGTGGAGGTCGCGCTGATCCGCCCCGGCCCCATCCAGGGCGGCTCGGTGCACCCCTATATCCGCCGGCGCAACGGCATCGACCCGGTTGTCTACGACCACCCATCCATGGTGCCGGCGCTGCGAAAGACACTGGGGGTGCCATTGTTTCAGGAGCAGCTCATGCAGCTCGCGGTCGACTGTGCCGGTTTTTCCGCCGCCGGGGCCGACCAGCTGCGCCGTGCCATGGGCTCCAAGCGCTCGACCGAGCGCATGCGACGGCTGCGCGATCGCTTCTACGATGGCATGCGCGCGCTGCACGGCGCTCCAGCCGAGGTGATCGACCGGATCTACGAAAAAATCGAGGCATTCGCCAATTTCGGCTTCCCGGAAAGCCACGCGCTGTCCTTCGCGTCGCTGGTGTTCTACTCGGCGTGGTTCAAGCTGCACCACCCGGCGGCGTTCTGCGCGGCGCTGCTGCGCGCCCAGCCGATGGGCTTCTACTCGCCGCAGTCGCTGGTGGCCGACGCGCGCCGGCACGGCGTGGCGGTGCACGGCCCGGACGTCAACGCCAGCCTGGCCCACGCCACGCTCGAGAACACCGGCACCGAGGTCCGCCTCGGGCTGGGCGCGGTGCGCCACATCGGCGACGACCTCGCCGAGCGATTGGTGAAGGAGCGAAAAGCCAATGGCCCGTTCGCTTCCCTGCTGGACCTGACGACCCGGCTGCAACTGAGCGTGCCGCAGACCGAGGCGCTGGCGACGTCCGGGGCTTTTGCCTGTTTTTTCATGTCGCGGCGCGAGGCGTTGTGGGCGGCCGGGGCTGCGGCCACCCAGCGGCCGGACCGGTTGCCCGGGGTGGGGTCGAGCTCGCACGTCCCGGCGCTGCCGGGAATGAGCGAGCTGGAGCTGGCCGCGGCCGACGTGTGGGCCACCGGCGTCTCCTGCGACAGCTACCCGACGCAGTTCCTGCGGGCCGACCTGGACGCGATAGGGGTGGTGACCGCCGAGAAGCTGCTGAAAGTGCCCGACGGCGACCGGGTGCTGATCGCCGGCGCGGTGACCCACCGGCAGCGGCCTCACACGGCGAAGGGCGTGACGTTCCTCAACCTCGAGGACGAGACCGGGATGGTCAATGTGCTCTGCACGCCGGGGATGTGGGCGCGCCACCGCAAGCTGGCGAACACGGCGTCGGCGCTGCTGGTGCGCGGGCGGGTGCAGAACGCCGGTGGCGCGGTCACCGTCGTCGCCGAACGGCTGGGCCGCATCACCCTGGCCGCCGGCTCGCGCTCCCGCGACTTTCGCTGAAGCTCGCGCCGAGCGTGACACTGTTGCGAGATCCGCGCTGATTTTTCGCCACAGCTTCACGCTCGGCGCCGACGATTAAGCTCCCACCCATGACCCTGAACCTGTCCGTCGACGAACTCCTCACCACGACCCGCTCGGTTCGCAAACGCCTCGACTTCGACAAGCCGGTGTCCCACGACGTGCTGACCGAATGCCTCGAACTGGCGCTGCAGGCGCCCACCGGCTCCAACGCGCAGGGCTGGCAGTGGGTGTTCGTCGAGGACGCCGACAAGAAGAAGGCGATCGCCGACATCTACCTCGCCAACGCCCGCGACTACCTCAGCCTGCCCGCGGCGCAGTACCCCGACGGCGACACCCGCGGAGAGCGGATGGACAAGGTCAAGGACTCCGCCTGGTATCTCGCCGAGCACATGCACGAGGCGCCGGTGCTGCTGATCCCCTGCCTGGAGGGCAAGGTGGACAAAGCGCCGCTGGGCCTGAGCGCATCGTTCTGGGCGTCGCTGTTCCCGGCCGCGTGGAGCTTCTGCCTGGCGCTGCGCTCGCGGGGCCTGGGCACCTGCTGGACGACCCTGCACCTGATCGGTGACGGCGACAAGCGGGCCGCCGAGGTGCTCGGTATCCCGCACGACAAGTACAGCCAGGGCGGGTTGTTCCCCATCGCCTACACCAAGGGCACCGACTTCCGGCCCGCCAAGCGGCTGCCGGCCGACCAGGTCACCCACTGGGATACCTGGTAAGCACGGGGACACCTGGTGAGTCACACGCCGCCGAGGTAACCATGCTGGCGCCACGCCTCGTAGGCGGCGACGGCCGCGGCATTCGAGAGGTTCAGCGAGCGACGGCCCGCCAGCATGGGGATCCGCACCTGCCCGGTGATGTGGGAGTCGGCCAGGGTCGCCGCGTCCAGCCCGGTGGGTTCGGGGCCGAACATCAGAACATCGCCGGGCAGGTACCCGACGTCGGCGAACGAGGTGGGCGCCTGCGCGGTGAACGCGAACACCCGCGCCGGCATCAGCGCGTCCCACGCGGCCGACAGCGACGCGTGCACGGTGACCGACGCCAGGTCGTGATAGTCCAGGCCGGCCCGCCGCAACCGCGGTTCGGACAGTTCGAAGCCCAGCGGCTCGACCAGGTGCAACGCGCACCCGGTGGCGGCCGCCGTCCGGATGGCGTTGCCCGTGTTCGGCGGGATGCGCGGGGCGTAGAACAGCAGCCGGAACATGGGGTGATCATGACAAAGTGCGCAACCGGACGCACGTTGCTGTTTGCCGGTGCGGCCCGCCGCAGTGCGGGGCCGGTCCCCGGGGCTGGGTCTGCTCAGTAGCGATTCTGGTGACCTGGGCCGTGGGCTGTCATACTCGTCGGGTTGCCACGTGTTGACCGTTCGCGCCCTCTGCGCTCGGCGGGTGGAATAAAGCAGGAAGTTTCATGAGTCTCTGGTTTGTCTTGGCGCTGAACGCGAGCGCAGCGGCCGGTCACGCGGCCGCACCCGCGTGACCATGTTCACCCGCCCGGCCCGTCTGGTCGCGGCGGCGCCGTTTCCGTCCACCTCGGTCCCCACACCCGACGGGCATCGGGCGAAACGCCCGGCGGCCTGGTCGCTGGCCAACTGGCCGGTCCGCTGGAAGGTGCTGGCGATCGTGCTGGTGCCGCTGATCCTGGCGACAGTTTTCGGCGTGCTGAGGGTCCACGGCGCGATGTCCAACTCCGGAGACCTCAAGCTGGCCGCTGCCCGCGCGGACGTGCTGCCGGCGGTCACCAAATACATGTCCGCCATGGACGTCGCTCTGCTGGCGGGCTCGACCGGTCGTGACGTCGCGGGCGCCGCGAAGAACTATGAGGCGCGCAAGTACGAACTGCAGCAGCGGCTGGCCGACACCGACGTCACCCCCGACGTCCGGTCGGGGGTCGACACGCTGCTCAACGGCGGTCGGGCGCTGTTGGACGAGGTGGCCGACAACAGCATCGGCCTGCGGGAGCGGATCACCACCTACGCCCCGCTCCTGCTGACGGCCGAGGATGTCATCAACGCCTCGGTGCGCGTCGACGACCAGCGGATCCGCACCCAGGCCCAGGGCCTGAGCCGGGCGGTGGGGGCCCGCGGGCAGATGACGATGCAGAAGATCCTGGCCACCCGGGGGGCTGATCTGCCCGAGCCTGCGCTGCGGACGTCGATGATCACCCTGGCCGGCACCGAACCGTCGACGCTGTTCGGGATGAGTCAGGTGCTCGGGGTCGGCTCACCCGACGCCAAGGCGCTGCAGCAGCAGATGGTGACCCGGATGGCGATTCTGTCCGATCCGGCCAGCGTGCTCGTCGACAACCCGGATCTGCTGCGCTCGATACAGACCACTGACGACGTCGCCGGCCGGATCATCGACGACACGACGGCTTCGATCACCACGTCGGTGCGCGCCGAGGCCGCCGACCGGCACGACGCCGCCGTCGTGGATGCCGTCCTGGTGGCGGCGGCGATCCTGATCGCAGTGATCGTCGTCCTGCTGGTGGCGCGTGCGCTCGTCGTGCCGCTGCGCGTGCTGCGCGACGGCGCGCTCACAGTCGCTCACACCGACCTCGAGGAGGAGGTGGCCCGGGTCAAGGCGGGTGGCGCCGAACCGGTCCCGCAGCCGCTGCCGGTGCACACCACCGAGGAGATCGGCCAGGTCGCGCACGCGGTCGACGAGTTGCACACCCGGGCGCTGCTGCTGGCCGCCGACGAGGCGCGGCTGCGGTTGCTGGTCAACGACATGTTCGAAACCATGTCGCGGCGCAGTCGGTCCCTGGTCGACCAGCAACTGTCGCTCATCGACCGGCTGGAGCGCGACGAACAGGACCCCGAACGTCTGGACAGCCTGTTCCGGCTTGATCACCTGGCCGCCCGGCTGCGCCGCAACAGCGCCAACCTGCTGGTCCTTGCCGGTGCGCAGCTCGGCCGTGACCAGCGCGAACCGGTGCCGCTGTCGACGGTGGTCAACGCCGCGGTGTCCGAGGTGGAGGACTATCGCCGGGTCGAGATCCTCGGGCTGCCCGACTGCGCGCTGGTCGGTGCCGTCGCCGGGGGCGTGATCCACCTGTTCGCCGAGCTGATCGACAACGCGCTGAGCTACTCGCCGCCGACGACGCCGGTCCGGGTATCCGGCACACCCGGCGGTGACGGCGGCGTGCTGCTGCGGATCGCCGACGCGGGCCTGGGCATGAGCGACGCTGACCGGCGCATCGCCAACACGCGGCTACAGGAGGGCGGCGACGTCGCCCCTGATCCCACTCCCGACAATGCCCGGCACATGGGTCTGTTCGTGGTGGGCCGGATCGCCGCCCGGCACGGCATCCGGGTCGGGCTGCGCGGCCCGGCGGGCCACGAAACCGGGTCCGGCACGACGGCCGAGATCTACTTGCCGGAGGCCGTGCTCGACGGCGTGGCGCCGGCCCCGATGGAGGCGCCGCGGGCGTCGGGGCCGCGGGCGTTGTCGGTCGCCGCGACGGGCGCCGAACCTGCCGGCGCCCCGTCGGCGGATCCGGTGTCCGGGCCCGAGCCGGCGCCTCCGGGCGGATCCGGCCCGACGGTCACCCTGTTGCCGCGCCGTAACCCGGGCTCGAGCGGCATCACCGAGGTTCCCACCCCGCCGGCGCAGGAGCAGCCCCTCCGCGGCCGCCGCGAGCTGGCCACGCCGTGGTGGGAGAGCGGCCGGCGGGCCGCACCGGAGCCGGCCGCCGAAGCCCCGAAGCCCCCGAAGCCCCGAGAGGCACCGAACGCCCAGGGCCCGGCACCGACCGTGTCCGACACCTCGGCGTTCTTCGCGGCGCGTTCGCGGGAGGCGGACGAGCGTCCCAAGCCACCGGCCGCCAAGCCACCGGCCGCCAAGCCACCGGCCGCCAAGCCCGCGGGCCCGGCCGATGACGACGTGATCTACCGCCGCATGCTCTCGGAGATGCTGGGCGACCCGCACGACCTCGTCGACAGTCCGGACCTGGACTGGCAGTCGGTGTGGGACCGCGGCTGGTCGCTGGCCGCCGAGGCCGAGGACAAGCCCGTCGAGGCGCACACCGCCGAGCACGGGCTGCCGGTCCGCACTCCCGGAGCCCGGTTGGTACCCGGCGCGGCCGACGGGGCCGCCCCGAAAGACACCCCGAAAGAC
>NZ_JBMIOP010000029.1:0-10599 GCF_049197365.1 Mycobacterium sp. THU-M104 | reverse complement strand
TGCGGGCCTCATCCTCCACCGTCTGCGCATGGGTCTCGAAACGACCCGCCATCGCCCGCATCTCATGCGGATCAGTCAAAAAACGCGTAGCCATGTTGCCGTGGTCTCCTCTGTTGTCTCATGAAGTGCCCGTGAGTTGGCCAGACCACTACTCGGTCATGTTCAGCGGCCTGGAGTCGTGCTCGACGAGGCCAAGACAGCAAAACGCATCCGCCTCGCCGAGCACATCAAGACGTGCCCCTGCCTGTCCGCCGTCATACGAGCGCACGAATTCGAGCGGAGTCGAGCCTGGAACCCGAGTCGATCGACCGCCCGGTGCTGCCCGGGAAAGCGCGAAGACGACGTTGACCGAGGCCCCGGAACCGCCCACTCAGGTCAGCCGGCAGCGACAGCGTTGGCGGCCTCAGTGGCCGCGTACGAGCCGGAGCTCATCGACAGCGTGTTCACGAACATCTCGTGAATCGCCTGCGCCTGAGCACTCACCGCCTGGTACATCTGGGCGTGCGCGGCGAACTGGGCCGCGGTGAGCGCCGAAACCTCGTCGGCTGCAGCGGGCACGACCCCGGTCGTGGGGGCCGCCGCCGCCGCGTTCTGAGCGCTCATGGTGGCGCCGATACCCCGCAGGTTCCCGGCCGCCGCAGCCAGAGCTTCCGGCTGTGTGGTCACGAACGACATACTGTTTCCTCCTCGATAATCGTTCAGCAATCACTCTCGGATGAGAGTAGACGACAACGTAGCGCCAAGCCGCCTTCGGCGTACCCTGATCGACACTGTTCACCAAACGGCACCACAAATTCACCTTCCGTAACGCCAGGGTAACAGCGCGCAACCCGACTCGGAGCCTCTCACAACGCAGTCACAGCGAATCGGTCACTACCCGGCGAACGGTGGCCTGGACATGACCACGGGCCGGAACCCGTACCGCGGCCCGGACCCGGCCCCGCTACCGGCGCCGGCACCGGCACCGGCCAACGGCATCCCACCGAGCAGGTTCCCGGGTCCGCCGGCACCCGCGGCCGCCTCGGGGGCGGCGCTGACAGTGCTGACCAGCTGCGCCGGGGCATTCGCCAGCGGGGCGGTGGCACCCGACCACGAGACCGGCACCGCGAGCTTGCCGCCGATGGAGCCGGCGCCGCCCATGGTCGCCGACGCGGCATGGGCGGCAACGCCGCCGCCACCACCGCCGAGCAGGCCGCCCAGCCCGCCCAGGCCGGGAAGGGCCTTGGCGGCGCCGCCGGCGGTCGGCGCGATACCGCCGAGTGCACCCGTCGTCTTGGCGATCTGAACGCCGAAGTTACCCATACCGACGGAGAAATAGGGTAGACCCTCGGTGTTGTACCAGAGCGCTGAGTAGTTGTTGTAGCCCGCAATATACGTCCCGATGTTGCTGGGCAGCACGCTCTGACCACTGATGAGAAACCACAGCTCGGTGAGCAGGTTGTTCGGGCTGAACTGACTTGCATTGGTGACCCCGGCGGGAGTGGCGAGGTTTTGCAGCTGACTCGGTAACGACGAGATGATGTTCTGCAGACTGTTGGTGGTCGAGCCGCTCGCCGCGCTGCTCGTTGCGGCCGACTGCAGCGACTGGGCGGCGGGATTGGCGATGGCCGGTGCGTTCTTGTAGGGCGTCACCTTGGTGGCCGTGGAGGACTGGGCCGCATAGGCGTACATTGCGGTGGCGTCCTGGGCCCACATCTGGGCGTACTGGGCTTCCAGCTGCGCGATGATCCCGGTGTTCTGCCCCAGGACATTGGTGGCGATCGCCTGGGCCGTCTCGGTGCGGTTGGCCGCCACCAGCGGCGGGGGCACCGTGGAAGCCAGCGCACTCTCGTAGGCGGCCGCGGCCGCGCGCGCCTGGGCGGCAGCCTGCTCGGCCTGGGCCGCGGTGGTGCTCATCCACGCCACATAGGGCTGGACGGCCGCTGCCATCGACGCCGAGACCGGCCCCAACCACTCCTCACTGCTCAGGGCGGTGACCACCTTGTCGTAACTCAGCGCCGTGGAGTTCAACTCCGCGGCCAGCCCGTTCCACGCCGAGGCCGCCGCCACGAGCGACGACGAACCCGGACCCGAATACATCCGCGCGGAGTTGACCTCCGGCGCAATGGCACCAAAATCAATCACCTGTGACCTCCTTTAGCCGGTCGCGGCCGCGTTGGCCGCCTCAGTCACCGCGTAGGATCCCGAGCTCACGCCCAGGGTGTTGACGAACATCTCGTGAATCGCCTGCGCCTGAGCGCTCACGGCCTGATACATCTGCGCATGGGCGGCGAACTGCGCGGCGGTCAACGCCGACACCTCGTCGGCAGCCGCGGGCACCACTCCCGTCGTCGGAGCCGCCGCCGCGGCGTTCTGGGCGCTCAGCGTCGAGCCGATTCCCTGCAACGTCCCCGCGGCCGACGCCAGTGCCTCCGGCTGCGTAGTCACGAACGACATGCGATCCCCTTTCCGGGAACCTTCGAACTCGACAGATTCCGAGATTCAGTGGTCATGGTCATGTCCGGGCTTATCCGGGCTTATCCGGCCGATGGCGGGCGCACCACCACGCTGTAGCGGAATCCGTACTTGTTGACGTAACCGGAAGCCGCACGTCGGCCCCCGGATCCCAGCGGTATGCCGCGTAGGAGGGCGTTGCCAGGCGCGTTGTTCGCCGCCGCCTGGACGGGGGTGCCCTCCATACCCTTGACGATGGAGCTGACCTCCGTCGCCGGTGTGGTCGGGGTGGCCCATCCCGAGGGCACCGACAGGCCCCCGATCCGGCCGGCACCCCCGGTGCCGGCCGACACCGCTGAGACGCTATGGGCGCCGAGGCCCAATTGCGCGAACTGCGGTGTCGGGTACCAGTAACCCCCGACACCGGCCGTCGTGCCGATACCGAAGACCAGCTGCTGGGCCATGTTGTACGCCTGGTAACCCGCACCGTAGCCGTTGTATACCTGAAGCAAGTTGTGGAACCACGTGTAGTAGGTCGCCTGGGTGATGCCGGAGGTGTTCCATGCGGTCGGGATCGAGTTCCAGGGCCACCCCAGCGCGGCCGGATCGGTGGTGAGCGTCGTCCAGAACTGCTGCAGCGGCTGGGGCAGTGCGCTGGCCGCGGAAACGAGTTGGGGTTGGGCGGTGGCGGCCTGCGCCACCGCCCTGGCCTGCTCGGCGCCCGCATTCGGGTTACTCGTCTGTGGCGGGGAGTCGAACGGGACCAGCTGCGAGGCGGTCAACGACGAGGCGAGGTACCCATACATGGCGGCAGCGTCCTGCGCCCACATTTCCAAGTACTGCGCTTCGGTGGCCGCGATCGCCGGCGTGTTCTGCCCGAAGAAGTTGGTCGCGATCAGCGTCAGCAGCGAAGACCGGTTCGCGGCGATCACCGGCGGCGGCACCGTCATCGCGAACGCCGTCTCGTAGGCGCCCGCGGCCGCCCTGGCCTGATTGGCGGTCTCCTCAGCGCGGGCAGCCGCCGCACTGAGCCACATCACATACGGCGCGGCGGCCGACATCATCGAGGCCGATGCCGGCCCCACCCAGGGTCCACCGGTCAATTCCGTGGTCACCGAACCGTAACCGGTTGCGGCGGAACCGAGTTCGGCCGCCAACTCGTCCCATGCCGAGGCGGCCGCCATCATCGGCGCCGAGCCTGGGCCCATGTACATGCGACCGGAATTGATTTCGGGCGGTATCGCCCCGAACTCAAACACCGTGCCCTCCCTTGTTGGGCCGTGGTCGTCGGGCGACCCCGACGTTCGAACAAGACCTGGACGGGGCCGCGGTCATGCGTTCGTCACATTCGCTGCTTCCGCCGCCGGGTCTGTGGAGTTCTCCGCTGCGCCTTTGCAGTCGGCAAATCGAGTCGCGAGGCAAACCGAACACGTTGGCGTGTTGTTTCGCGGCGGCGGACTAGCGAACCCTCAACGGGATTCCCATGAGACCGGTCACGAGCAACGCGCGGATACTGTTCGGACACCCCCATAGTCAGCAACCGAGCGACAGCTCGCTTACGGGCCGACCTGTCGCTCGGCACAGACATTAAGCTGTTGTACGCGGGACACCGAACGGAGACGCCAACTGTTCATTGCCCGCCGACCACTGTTCACTCGAAGTCAACGGCCGTTCATGTGCCGTTTGCTCGGCTGTTGACTGAGCGGACAGTGCCGTCAACCCTCCTCGAGGATGAGCGCCATTTCCGGGCAGGAGGCCACACCCTCGCGTGTCAGCTCCTCGTCCTCGGGCCGCACCTCGTGCTCTTCGAGGATCGAATAGCCCGAGTCGTCGATCGGGAACAGCTCGGGACTGACGGCGTAACACTGTGCGTGCCCTACGCATTTCGACTTCTCGAGACGAACCTTCACCTGAGTTCCTTCTTCGGCGGCTCCGACAAGCACACCAGGTCGGATTGACAACTCGCTAGGTAGATTAGTCGGTCGGTAGGGTCAGGTGGATGGCCGCACAGACGCGCGCCGCTTGAGCCCGGCATCGCACCCGAAAACGGATCGGTGCGTCGCCGGCGCGCTGCATGCACAATTGGCTCGGCCAGTAGCCTCGCCACATCGGGCGATCACCAAGACAGATAGGCGGACACCAGGTCGCATGAGCATTCTCGACGACTGGCAGCCTGGCTCCTCTCCCATGCCGCGGCTGGAATACTCGACGTTGCCGATGGCCGAGGACCGAGGTGCCGGATGGAAGGCCTTGCGCGATGCCGGGCCGGTCGTCTACATGAACGGCGCCTACTACCTGACCCGCCGCGAGGACGTGCTGAGGGCACTGCGCGAGGCGAACCTCTTCTCGGCGCAACTGGCGCTGCAACCCCCCGGCAGCCCCGTTCCGGTGTTGCCCTCGGCGTTCGACCCGCCCGAGCACACCCGCTACCGCAAGATTCTGCACCCGTACTTCAGCCCGGAAGGCCTGAGCAAGTCGCGGCCCGTGCTGGAACGCCACGCCAGAGACATGATCGCGGGCCTGGCGGGCCGCGGCGAATGCGAGGTGATGGCCGATTTCGGACGCCTCTATCCCTACCAGGTGTTCATGGATCTGTACGGGTTGCCGCTGACCGATCGCGACCGCGTGATCCGTTGGAAGGACGCGGTGGTAGCCGGCCATTCCGAGGGCGACGAGCTGTACGACTATTTCGCCGACGTCATCCGGCGACGCCGCACGAGCCCGGGCTCGGACTTGTTGACGCAGATCATGACCGGACCGGGCGAGCTCACCGACCTCGAACTGCTGGGCATGACGCACCTGCTGATCCTGTCCGGACTGGACACCGTGGCCGCGGCGATCGGCTTCTCGTTGTTCGAGCTGGCACGCAGGCCTCAGCTGCGCGGTGAGCTTCGCGAAAACCCAAAGCAAATAAGGGTTTTCATCGAAGAAATTGTCAGGCTCGAGCCTTCGGCGCCGGCCGCGGCCCGGGTCACCACCGACTTCGTCAAGGTGGGCGGCATGACGCTGCCCCCCGGCACACCGGTGCGGTTGTGCACGGCCGCCATCAACCGCGACGGCAGCGACCAGACATCCACCGACGAGCTGGTCGTGGACGCCACGATGCATCGGCACTGGGGGTTCGGGGGCGGACCGCACCGCTGCCTGGGCTCCCACCTGGCACGGATGGAACTGACCATCATCGTCGGCGAGTGGCTCAGGCAGATCCCCGACTTCGACCTCCCCGACGGCTACGTCCCGGCGATCCCATTCCCGTCGAAAACCTTCGCGCTCACGTCATTGCCGCTGCGCTGGAACTGACCATGAGTACGCGCGCAGAACATCAGTCGGGTGCATTCCGGCTGCCGCGCCTGGAGTACGCGACCTTACCGCTCAGCACAGACCGCGGCGCCGGCTGGAAGGTGCTGCGGGACGCCGGTCCGGTCGTGTACATGAACGGCCACTACTACCTGACCCGACGCGAGGACGTGCTGGCTGCGCTGCGCGACCCCGCGATCTTCTCGGCACGACTGGCGCTGCAGCCCCCCGGCAGTCCGGTGCCGGTGGTGCCGCTGGCGTTCGACCCGCCCGAGCACACGTTCTACCGCACGATCCTCGACCCCTACTTCAGCCCGCAGGCGGTGGGCAGATCCCGGCCCGTGCTGCAGCGCCACGCCGCCGAGATGGTCGCGGAGCTGGCCGGCCGCGGTGGGTGCGAAGCGATGGCCGACTTCGCCCGTCTTTACCCGTTCCAGGTGTTCATGGAACTCTACGGGCTGCCACCCGAGGATCGGGACCGCGTGATCGGGTGGAAGGACGCTGTGGTCGCCGGCAGATCCGCGGCGGGCCAGGGCGAGGAGTTGCTGGGGTACTTCGCGGACGCCATCGAGCGACGCCGCGGCAGCCGGGGCGCCGACATGCTGTCGCAGATGATGCACGGGCCCGGCGAGCTCAGCGACCTCGAACTGCTCGGCACGGTCTTCCTGCAGATCCTGGCCGATTTGGACGTGGTGGCGGCGGCGATCGGGTTCTCGCTGTTCGAGCTGGCGCGACGACCCACGCTGCGCGCCCAGTTGCGCACGGACGCCAGGCAGGTCAGAGCGTTCATCGAGGAGGTCGTCCGGCTCGAACCCTCGGCGCCGGTGGTGGCCCGGGTCACCACCGACTATGTCAAGGTGGGCGGGATGACGCTGCCCCCGGGGACCTCGGTGCGCCTGTGCATCGCCGCCATCAACCGCGACGGCAGCGACGAGACGTCCAGCGACGACCTGGTGATGGACGGAAAACTGCACCGGCACTGGGGTTTCGGCGGCGGACCGCACCGCTGCCTGGGCGCCCACCTGGCCCGGATGGAACTGACGGTGGTCGTCGGGGAATGGCTCAACCAGATCCCCGACTTCGCACTACCCGCAGACTACACCCCCGAGATCGCATTCCCGTCAAAGACGTTCGCACTCAAGGCATTACCGCTTCGCTGGGACTGAACTTACCGCCCGACGCAACCCCGGCGAACTACTTGCGGACCTCGGTCGCCGCTACCTGAACGAACACGCCGGTGTCCTCGGCCATCAGCAGGCCACGGCCACGGGGCAGCGGACCACCCTTCATCTTGCCGCGGATGAAACCCTCGTCGGGGTCGGCGTCCATCACGAGCAGCGGCGCATTCGCCTGGTGCAGCGCCCGCAACATCGGGTCGCTGCCCGCCGACGACCAGCCGCCGAACGAGCGGGTGACGATCACGTGCAGGCCCACATCGGCGGCCCTGGTCACCCACGGAACGACCTTGTGCAGCGGCGAGTCGAATCCCGTCGGGAGTTGCTGAATGTCGTCGACCATCAAGAAGATCTCCGGACCGCTCCACCATGACCGCGACAGCAGTTCCTCGGCGGACAAACCGGCTGGTGGCTCGCGTCCCGCCAGCACCTCGGCCAGTTCGCCCATGATGGCCTGCACGCCGTCGAGGTTGTAGGCGAACCTCTCCACGTAGTCGGAGCCCAGTGCGGTCAACAGTTGACGGCGCGGGTCGACCAGCCAGACCTGGGCCGAACGTTGCGACGTGGCAGACGCGCTGCTGGCCCCCGGAGCATACAGTCGCCCGATCTCGGCCATGATGGTGGCCATCGTGGTGGTCTTCCCGCATTCGCGCCGCCCCGTCACCATCAGGTGCGAGTTCTCGGCGAAATTGAGGTACACCGGGTTGAGGTCCAGTTCCGAGATACCCCAGGCGATCCCGCCGGCACCCACGCCCTGGCGGGTGTCCCGGGCGGCCAGCTCCCGCACCTGCTGGACGCCGAAGGTGGCCGGCAGCCGCCGCACCGGCGGGGCCTGCCCGCTCGTGATTCTGCTGACCGCCTCGACGATGCTGTCGGACTCGAACACATTGCTGGGCGTGCTGGCCAGCGCGGGCCGGGCCACCAGCGTGTGCAGACCCGACTGGGGGTCGGCGTCGAGGCGGATGTAGTTGACCGCGACCATGCCGCGACCCGGCTTGACCGGCACCTCCTTGGCGAACCGGGAACGCACCAGCTTGGCGTCTTCCACGGCCGCCAGCCGCAATTCGACGCGCGAGCCGAAACCGCTGCGCACCGGCGGGCGCAACTCCGATTCGCGGTCGGCGGTGACGATCACATGAACACCGAACGAGGGTCCCTGATTGATGATCAGGTTGACCTGCTCGATCAGGACCTCGTTCTCCTCGGCGAGCGCCCGGTAGTTGTCGATTACCAGGTAGACATCGCCGAACACGTCGGGCACCGGCCCGGGGGCACCACCGAACTTCCGGCGCCGGAACACCTCCATCGAGGGAATCCCGTATTCGAGGAACGTGCGCTTTCGGTCACGCACCAGCGCCAGCAACTCGGCCACGGTACGGCGCACGCCATAGGGATCCGTCGGGCCGACCACCTCACCGACGTGGGGCAGCTGTGCGATCGTGGTCAACGCGGTGCTGCTGTAGGCCAGGCAGTAGAACTGGACCTGCTCGGGGGTGTGGGTCATCGCAGCGGCGCAGATCAGCGTCTGCAGCGCCGTGGTCTTGCCCGAACCGCCAGCGCCGAGGATCAGGACGTTGGCGCCGGGGCCCGAGGTGTCGACCGTCCACGGCGGCTGGTCGTGCTTGAACGGACGGTCGATGATTCCGAGCGGGAACACCAGGTCCTGCGCCGTTCCGTAGTCCTGCTGCCACGGGTGCCCGAGGAACCGGTTGACCAGCACGTCGATCGCCGTGGCCTGGTTCAGCGGTGGCTGCCACAGCCGGTAGGGCTCGAACGGGATCTTGCGCAACTGGTCGATGATCACGGTACCGATCTTCGGTATCCGGATTCCCTCTTCGTCTTCCTCCTCGGCCTCGATGGGCATCGCCACGTGGGCCGACTCACCGTTCGTCGGGATCGCGACCTGATCCGGCCCCCCGACGCTGACCTCGAGCGGGGTGAAGGAGTTGGTGAACAGTTGCGGGCGTACGTAGTCGATGCTGTGCACCAGCCTGGGCGCTTCGTCGCCGTCGATCGTGACACCGCGGGGGATGAAGTCGCGCCACAGGAACTCCGCCTGGAACCGGACCGTGTCCTCGAGGCTCCGGCGGAAGTAACCCAGACCCGCCTGGGCCGGCAGGTTCACTGCGTTGGGCACACCGGCCGCCTGCGCCGCGCCCGCAGTACGGGCTTTCAGCACGAGGCGGTAACCCATGTTCTCCATGAGCTTCTCCGCCCGGCTCTCGATGGTCTGCGACGCCATCATCAGGTGGATCCAGTATGCGCGGCCCTGCCGGCCGATCGAGTCGAGCACGTCGACCGCTGTCGGCATGATGCGGAACCACTCGTAGAACTCGTCGATGACGACCACGAGCATCGGTAGCGGTGGCATGTCCTGGCCGCGGGCCCGCATCCGGAGGCGTACCGAGTTGTACTCCTTGGCGTCGTCCACGCCGGCGCTGTCGCAGATCGCCTTGCGGCGGGCGATCTCACCCCACAGTGCGTCCAGGAAGCGCTCCATCAGCGCCTGGTCTTCTTCCAAGTCGGTGATGATCCGCGACACGTGCGGTACCCCGGCAAACGGCTTGACCGCCGATCCACCCTTGAGGTCGGCCAGCACGAACTGCAGTTCCTCGGGCGGGTGGCTGAGCATCAGCGATTCGATCACGGTCCGCACCAGGGTCGACTTACCCGAACCCGTCGTACCGGACATGACGCCGTGCGGGCCGTCACCACCTTCGTCCAGTGACTTCATGTCAAGGAACAGCAGTTCGCCATTGTCGGAGCGGTTTCCGAACGGCGCACGCAACCGCGAACGGCCCATGTGGTCTGAGCGGCTGCCCCACAGCGCGTGGAAGTCGATGTCGGCCGGGTCGTCGATACCGTAGTAGGCCAGGATGTCACGGGCGCCGATATGGGCGACCCGCTGGCCGATCTCCTCGTACGCCTCGGCGAGACGCCAGCGTGCCACCTTCTGTGCGAACTCCTCGGCCTCCTCGATACTGAAGTGGTCGGTGAGCGCGAAGAACCACGGCTTCTCGTCGATCACCATCCAGGTGTCGCGGTCGCGGGGCAGCGCCTCGATGATGCCTTTTTCGTCGAAGCTGAGCATCCGCTCCGGGACCGAGGTCCACATGGGCGATCCGGTGAGGTCGAAGAATGTCACCCCATCGATGCCCTCGGCGCTGATCACGAACTCCCACTGGGGATCCGCCGCGTCGGCGATGATCACGGTGTGCGGCGTCGGCGTCTGCGCCGAGGAACTGGCATGCCGAGGCGTGAACGAACCCCGGCCCGCGAACAGCTCGGCCTGCTCGGCGGCGAACTCGCGCACCGAGCCGTACACCATCCGCGCGTTGCCCGCCGCGTCCTGACGCCGGGGGTCGCCGAAGTGCGGCAGCCACTTCACCCACTCCCATTCGTCGAGATCGGAACTCACCACGATCATCTGGACGTGGTCGGGTCCGTGGGAAAAGGCCAGCTGGCAGATGATCGCGCGCATCAGCCCCAGCGCCTGTTCGCGCTCCCCTTGCAGCGCGTACCAGGGCTCGACCAGCAGCGAGATCATCTTCGGCAGGTTGTAGACGACGCTCTGGTAGCGCCCGAACTCCTGCAGCGCCTTGCCGGTCACCGGCTCCAGCTCGATGTCGGTCGGCATGTTCTGCGGCTCACCCCAGGTCACCTCGGGGCGGGTCATGCCCACGCCGATCCGGAC
>NZ_JBMIOP010000003.1:0-15164 GCF_049197365.1 Mycobacterium sp. THU-M104 | reverse complement strand
GCAGCAGCCCGGATGGCGAAGCGGGCATCCACCACCCGGACCGACGGATCGTCGAGATGCTCGGCCAGCCATTCAACGGTGGCCAGGGCCTCAGGATTCCGGTAGGTCACGGTATCGGCCATCCCCATGGGTTCCGCCGGCACGTGGGGACTGAAACCCGAGATCAGGAACCTTGGACACACTGGTCTCCAGTCGATAGACGCACCGCAAGCTCCTGGGAGCTTGCAACGCAATTCAACAATTGTCAATATCTTGATATGTCAATTTCGCGGGAGACCCCGATTGCCGGGGCCACGGCTCCTACAGCGGCGAGGGCCGAGCGAACAGGCCCCTGTCCGCCACTGGACCAAGCCATGTCCCGCGACGAGGCCGAACGGATTGCCAAGCTGTTCAAGGCCCTGGCCGATCCGACGAGAGTCCAACTCCTCGGATTGCTCAGAGGCAAACCGGGCGGGGAATGCGGCTACGACATGACCGGTCCTCTGGGCATCTCCCAGCCCAGAGCGTGAGTTACCACGTGAAGGTCCTGCACGAGGCCGGCCTGGTCACGCGGGAGCGCCGCGGAAGCTGGGTTTTCTACCGCATCTGTGAAAAACGACTGGCCGAGGCCCGCCGGGTGGTGGGGCCAACCTCGCCGGGCGCCACCACCTGAGGTGCCCGACATCCTCGCGCCCATCGCCGGCCGACCTCATCAGCGGTCATGCATTTCGCGCCGGTCCTCCCGGGCGGCCCCGGTCGGCAGCGAAGGCGTGAATAGCCTGGCGACCGGCCCTCGGTGGTGCAACACTTGGACGCCACCCCAGCGAACCGGGCGGAAGGACGGCGGACGTGAGCGAGAAAGCCCCGTCAGCGGCGCACGCGGCGCGCGAGAACCTGGCCGCGGAGTTGGACCGGCTGCGGCAGCGCCACGAGCGCCTGGAGCTGGAGGTCAGGAACGACCGGGGCATGGTCGGCGACCACGGCGACGCGGCGGAGGCCATTCAGCGCGCCGAGGAACTGGTCGCCCTCGCCGACCGGATCAACGAGCTGGACCGGCGGCTGCGCGGGGGTCCGCCGCCCGCCGAAGACGGCGCCGCCGCGCTGCCCGGGGGCACCGAGGTGACGCTGCGGTTCGACGACGGTGAAGTCGTCACCATGCAGGTGATCTCCATCGTCGAGGAAACGCCCGTGGGCCGCGAGGCCGAGACCCTCACCTCGCACAGCCCGCTGGGGCTGGCCCTGGTCGGGCGCCGGGCCGGCGACACCGTGACCTATGCGACCCCGCAAGGCGAGAACCGCGTCGAGTTGCTCGCCGTGACGTTGCCCGGCTGAGGCGCCCGGGGTCACCGGGCGGCCCCGCTAGACTCCTCCCGATGATCCCCCCCGAGTCAGGTGCGGCGGCGGCGCGCCAGCACCTGAACCTGACGACGCAGGTGGGGCGTTTCGTCGTCGCCGGTGGCCTGGCCGGTGTCGTGGATTTCGGCCTCTACCTGGTGCTTTACCAGGCGGTGCACGTACAGGTCGACCTGTCCAAGGCGACCAGTTTTGTCGTCGGCACCATCACGGCCTACCTGATCAACCGCCGCTGGACGTTTCAGGCGGAACCGAGCACCGCTCGGTTCATCGCGGTCATGGTTCTCTACGCAGTCACCTTCTCGGTGCAGGTGGGGCTCAACCATGTGTGCCTTGCGCTGTGGCACTACCTGGCCTGGGCAATCCCCGTTGCCTTTGTGATCGCGCAGGGCACCGCGACGGTCATCAACTTCGTCGTGCAGCGGGCCGTCATCTTCCGCATCCGCTGAGCCCGGTCCTCCAGGCGGTACCCTCTTTGACGATGTTGAGCAGTGACGTTGCGACCACCGCGACGCGGCTGACGGGCTTCGGCCGGACCGCGCCGTCAGTGGCGCACGTCCTGCGCACCCCCGACCCCGAAGTGATCGCCAAGGCGGTGGCCCGCGCCGCCGACTCGAGTGGCCCGAAGGGCCGGGGCGTCATCGCCCGCGGGCTGGGCCGCTCCTACGGCGACAACGCGCAAAACGGCGGCGGCCTGGTGATCGACATGACGGCGCTGAACACCATCCACTCGATCAGCGCCGACACCCGCTTGGTCGACGTCGACGCGGGCGTCAGCCTGGACCAGTTGATGCGGGCGGCGCTGCCGTTCGGGCTGTGGGTCCCGGTGCTGCCCGGAACCCGCCAGGTCACCGTCGGCGGCGCGATCGCCTGCGACATCCACGGCAAGAACCACCACAGCGCGGGCAGCTTCGGCAACCATGTGCGGTCGATGGAGTTGCTGACCGCCGACGGCGCCATCCGCCACCTCACCCCCGACGGGGACGACGCCGAGCTGTTCTGGGCGACCGTCGGGGGCAACGGGTTGACCGGCATCGTGCTGAGGGCCGTCATTGCGATGACGCCCACCGAGACCGCGTATTTCATCGCCGACGGTGTCGCCACGAAGAGTCTCGACGAGACCGTCGCCGTGCACCTCGACGGCAGCGAAGCCAACTACACCTATTCCGCCGCGTGGTTCGACCTGATCAGCCCGCCGCCGAAGCTCGGCCGGGCCGCCATCAGCCGGGGCAGCCTGGCGAAGCTGGATCAACTACCGAGGAAACTCGCCAAAAATCCCTTGAAATTTGATGCGCCGCAACTACTTACGGTTCCGAACGTATTTCCGGTCAGCGTGCTGAACAAACTGTCGGCGATGGCGCTTGGCGAGACGTACTACCGAATGGGCGGAACCTACACCGGCAAGATTCAGAATCTGTCGAAGTTCTACCACATGCTCGACCTCATCAGTGATTGGAATAACATCTATGGGCCAAGGGGTTTCGCCCAGCACCAGTTCTTGGTTCCACCCGACGCGATGGACGAGTTCAAGTCCATCATCCGCTGGATCCAGACGCAAGGCCAAATTTCGGCGTTGAACGTGTTCAAGCTTTTCGGCCCGGGCAACCGCGCACCGCTGAGTTTCCCGATGGCCGGCTGGAACGTCGCGATGGATTTCCCGAACAAGCCCGGGGTCAACGAGTTTCTCAACGAACTCGACGCCCGCGTCCTGGAATTCGGCGGTCGGGTCTACACGGCCAAGGACTCGCGCGTGAGCGCGGAGACCTTCCACGCCATGTATCCGCGCATCGACGAGTGGATCACCTTGCGCCGCCAGGTCGATCCAACCGGCGTCTTCGTCTCCGACATGGCCCGACGTTTGGAGTTGCTGTAAATGGTGCTTGACGCGGTAGGAAACCCCCAGACCATCCTGCTGCTCGGGGGCACCTCCGAGATCGGGCTGGCCATCTGCGAGCGCTACCTGCAGAACGCGCACGCGCGCATCGTGCTGGCGGACCTGCCGGGCCATCCCCGCAAGGAGGAAGCCATCGCCGCGCTGACGGCGGCGGGCGCCAAGTCGGTCGAGTGGATCGACTTCGACGCGACCGCGAGCGACACCCATCCGGCGGTGATCGAGGCGGCCTTTGGAGGCGGCGAACCAAGGGATATCGACGTCGCGATCGTGGCCTTCGGAGTGCTCGGGGACGCCGAAGAACTCTGGCAAGACCAGCGCAAGGCCGTGCTGGCGGCCGAGATCAACTACACCGCAGCGGTTTCGGTGGGCGTGCTGCTGGGCCAGAAGATGCGCGCGCAGGGTTTCGGCCAGATCATCGCGATGAGCACGGTGGCCGGCGAGCGGGTGCGGCGTTCCAACTTCGTCTACGGCTCCACCAAGGCCGGCCTGGACGGCTTCTATCTGGGGCTGGCAGAAGCGCTGCGGCAGTACGGGGTTCGCGTTCTGGTGATCCGGCCGGGGCAGGTGCGCACCCGCATGAGTGCGCACGTCAAGGAAGCCCCGCTCACCGTCGATAAAGAGTACGTCGCGAACCTCGCGGTGACCGCGGCGGCACGAGGTAAGGAATTGGTTTGGGCGCCGGCAGCATTCCGCTACGTGATGATTGTGTTGCGACACGTCCCGCGGAGCATCTTCCGCAGGCTGCCAATCTGAGGATGCGCAACGCACTGCACGTCCTCGGCCAGATCGCCGCGGCCGTGCTGGTCGCCGTCGCCGTCGCCGTCGTGTCGCTGGTCGCGATCTCTCGCGTGCAGTGGCCGGCCTACCCGTCGTCCAACCAGTTGCACGCGCTGACCACCGTCGGGCAGGTCGGCTGCCTGGCCGGGCTCATCGCCGCCGCCTGGGTGTGGCGCCATTCCGGCAAGCGCCGACGTCGCCTACTGGCCCGGCTGGGCGGGCTGGTGTTCGTGTCCGCATTCACGGTTGTGACGCTGGGCATGCCGCTGGGAGCGACCAGGCTCTACCTGTTCGGGATCTCCGTGGACCAGCAGTTCCGCACCGAGTACCTGACCCGGCTCGCCGACAGCCCAGCCCTGCACGACATGACCTACCTCGGCCTGCCGCCGTTCTACCCGCCGGGCTGGTTCTGGATCGGCGGCCGCGTCGCGGCGCTGACCGCGACACCGGCCTGGGCGGTGTTCAAGCCGTGGGCGATCACCTCGATCGCGGTCGCGGTCGCGGTCGCGCTGGTGTTGTGGTGGCGGATGATCCGCTTCGAGTACGCGCTGGTGCTCACCACGGCCACCGCGGCGGCAACGCTGGCCTACGGCTCGCCGGAGCCCTACTCGGCGATGATCACCGTGCTGCTGCCGCCGGTGCTGGTGCTGACCTGGTCGGGCCTGCAGGCCAGCGAGCGTGACGCCACAGTCACACCGGAGGCCGAAGGTGACTGCAGCGTCACGCTCGAACGTAGCGGCGGCGGCTGGGCCGCGGTGATCGGCGCCGGGATATTCCTCGGGTTCACCGCCACCTGGTACACGCTGCTGTTCGGGTTCAGCGCGTTCACGGTGTTGCTCATGGCGGTGCTACTGGCCGGCGCGCGCTGGCGGCAGGGTGGCGTAAAGGCCGCGCTCGACCCGCTGCGCCGGGTCGCCGTCATCGCCGTGATCGCGGCGGCCATCGCGAGCACCACCTGGCTGCCGTTCCTGCTGCGCGCCGCGCACAGCCCGGTCAGCAACACCGGCAGCGCCGCACACTACCTGCCCGCCGACGGCGCCGAACTCACCTTCCCGATGCTGCAGTTCTCCCTGCTGGGCGGGGTCTGCATGCTGGGCACGCTGTGGCTGGTGGTGCGCGCCCGTTCGTCGGTGCGGGCCGGCGCGCTGGGCCTCGGCGTGCTGGCCGTCTACCTGTGGTCGCTGCTGTCGATGCTGGCCACGCTGGCGCGTGTGACGCTGTTGTCGTTCCGGCTGCAGCCCACCCTGACGGTGCTGCTGGTCGCCGCCGGGGCCTTCGGCTTCCTGGAGGCCACCCAGGCGCTGGCCGCGCGGCACAAAGCGGTCCTGCCGGTGGCCGGCGCCGTAGGCCTGGCCGCCGCGATCGCGTTCAGCCAGGACATCCCCGAGGTGCTGCGCCCCGACCTCACCATCGCCTACACCGACACCGACGGCCACGGCCGGCGCGGCGACCGGCGGCCGCCCAGTTCGGAGAAGTTCTACGCCAAAATCGACGACACCATCCGGCAGGTGACCGGCCGGCCGCGCGACCAGACTGTGGTGCTGACCGCCGACTACAGCTTCCTGTCCTACTACCCCTATTGGGGGTTCCAGGGACTGACCTCGCACTACGCCAACCCGCTGGCGCAGTTCGACCTGCGGGCCGCGCAGATCGAGAAGTGGTCCAGGCTGAAGACGCCCGACGAGTTCGTCCACGCGCTCGACACCTGCCCCTGGCCGCCGCCGACGGTGTTCCTGATGCGCCGCGGCGCGAACGGGAACTACACACTGCGGCTCGCCGAGGACGTCTACCCCAACCAGCCCAACGTGCGGCGCTACGTCGTCGATTTGCGGGCAACACTGTTCGCCGGCCCCCGCTTCGCCGTCGATGGCGTCGGCCCGTTCGTCCTGGCCATCCGTAAACCCGGGAGCGGCGGCTGATGGTTGCCGAAACCCCAGCTAGGGCCCACGAACTACCATCTAGCTCCGTGAGCGACGCGGGAACCAACCACCGGGTCGCTCGGCTCGTGGCGACCGTCGCCGGTGTACTCGGGGCCCTGCTGGCCGTCGCCACGCCGCTGCTGCCGGTCACGCAGACCACCGCCCAACTCGACTGGCCGCAGAACGGCACCTTCGGCAGCGTCGAGGCGCCGCTGATCGGCTACGTCGCCACCGAACTCGACGTCAGCGTGCCGTGCCAGGCCGCCGCCGGGCTGGCCGGGCCGCAGAACACCGGGAAGACGGTGCTGCTCTCCACGGTGCCCAAGCAGGCTCCCAAGGCCGTCGACCGCGGGCTGCTCATCCAGCGCGCCAACGACTACCTGGTGCTGGTGGTGCGCAACGTCCCGGTGGTGACGGCCCCGCTGAGCCAGGTGCTCAGCCCCGCCTGCCGGCGGCTGACGTTCACCGCACACGCGGAGAAGGTGGTCGCCGAATTCGTCGGGCTGCGGCAGGGGCCCAATGCCGAACATCCCGGGGCACCGCTGCGCGGGGAGCGCAGCGGCTACGACTTCCGGCCGCAGATCGTCGGCGTGTTCACCGACCTGAGCGGGCCGGCGCCGCCGGGTCTGAGCTTCGCGGCGACCGTGGACACCCGCTACAGCAGCGGCCCCACGCCGCTGAAACTGGCCGCGATGATCGTCGGGCTGCTCTGTACCGCCGCCGCCCTGGTTGCACTGCACGTTCTCGACACCGCTTTCGGAACCGCTGGGGCCACCCGGCACCGCCGCTTCCTGCCCGCGCGGTGGTGGTCGATCGGCGGCCTGGACGCGCTGGTGATCGCGGTGCTGGCATGGTGGCACTTCGTCGGCGCCAACACCTCCGACGACGGCTACATCCTGACCATGGCCCGGGTGTCCGAGCACGCCGGCTACATGGCCAACTACTACCGCTGGTTCGGCACGCCCGAGGCCCCGTTCGGCTGGTACTACGACCTGCTGGCGCTGTGGGCGCACGTCAGCACCGCCAGCATCTGGATGCGGCTGCCGACCCTGCTCATGGCGCTGGCCTGCTGGTGGCTGATCAGCCGCGAGGTGATCCCCCGGCTGGGCCACGCCGTCAAACGCAGCCGCGCCGCGGCCTGGACCGCGGCGGGCATGTTCCTGGCGGTGTGGCTGCCGCTGGACAACGGGCTGCGGCCCGAGCCGATCATCGCCCTGGGCATCCTGCTGACGTGGTGCTCGGTGGAACGCGCGGTGGCCACCAGTCGGCTGCTGCCCGTGGCGGGCGCCTGCATCATCGGCGCGCTGACGCTGTTCTCCGGGCCGACGGGCATCGCGTCCGTCGGGGCGCTGCTGGTCGCGATCGGACCGCTGCGCACCATCCTGCACCGCAGATCCAGGCGGTTCGGGCTGCTGCCGCTGCTGGCGCCCATCGGCGCCGCGGCGACCGTGACGGTGATCCTGATCTTCCGCGACCAGACCCTGGCCGGGGAGATGCAGGCCACCGCGCTCAAGCGCGCCGTCGGCCCGAGCCTGACCTGGTTCGACGAACACCTGCGCTACGAGCGGCTGTTCATGGCCAGCCCCGACGGCTCGATCGCCCGCCGCTTCGCGGTGCTGGCGCTGCTGCTCGCGCTCGGCATCTCGGTGGCGATGGCGTTGCGCAAGGGCCGCATTCCCGGCACGGCCGCCGGGCCGAGCCGCCGCATCATCGGGATCACCATCATCTCGTTCCTCGCGATGATGTTCACCCCCACCAAGTGGACCCACCATTTCGGGGTGTTCGCCGGGCTGGCCGGATCGCTGGGGGCGCTGGCCGCGGTCGCGGTGACGGCCGGTGCCATGCGTTCGCGCCGCAACCGCACCGTGTTCGCGGCCGTGGTGCTGTTCTTGATGGCACAGTGCTTCGCCAGCGTGAACGGCTGGTGGTACGTGTCCAACTTCGGTGTCCCCTGGTCGAATTCGTTCCCCAAGTGGCATTACGGGGCGTCGACGGTGTTCCTCGGGCTGACGATGCTGGTGCTGCTGCTGGCCGCGTGGTTCCACTTCGCGGCCACCGACGCGTCCGGTTCCCAGGGACCGCCCCGCACCCGGTACGGGGCGCGGCTGTCCGGAATCGCCCAGTCGCCGTTGGCGATTGCCGCGTGGGCACTGGTGGTCTTCGAGGTGACGTCGCTGACCGTGGCGATGATCGGCCAATACCCGGCCTGGTCGGTGGGCCGGTCGAACCTGCAGGCGCTGACCGGCAACACCTGCGGCCTGGCGCAAGACGTGCTGGTGGAGCCCGACCCCAACGCGGGAATGCTGGCCCCGGTCACGGGCCCGGTGGCAGCAGCCCTGGGCGCCGGCATGTCGGAAGGCTTCACGCCCAACGGCATTCCCGCCCGCGTCAGCGCCGACCCGGTGATGGAGCGACCGGGCGACCGCAGCTTCGTCGGCGACGACAACCCGCTCACCGGGACCGGGGCGGGCACCGAGGGCGGCACCCGGGTGGCACCGGGCATCAACGGTTCCCGCGCGCAACTGCCCTACAACCTGGACCCGGCTCGCACCCCGGTGCTGGGCAGCTGGCGTGCCGGCGTCCAGGTGCCGGCCCGGCTCCGGTCGGGTTGGTACCGCCTGCCGCCCCGCGACCACGCGGGCCCGCTGCTGGTGGTCAGCGCGGCCGGACGCTTCGACCCGCGCGAGGTCCAGGTCCAGTGGGCCACCGACGGCGAAGCGGCCGGCGGGCATCCCGGCGGGTCGTTCCAGTTCGACGACGTCGGGACGGCCCCGGCCTGGCGTAACCTGCGGCTGCCACTGTCGTGGATACCGGGCGGCGCCACCCAGGTCCGCCTGGTCGCCGCCGACGAGGACCTGGCGCCGCAGCACTGGATCGCCCTGACACCGCCGCGGATCCCGCGGCTGCGCACGCTGCAGGACGTCGTGGGCTCGACGGACCCGGTGTTCCTGGACTGGCTGGTCGGGCTGGCGTTTCCCTGCCAGCGGCCGTTCGGCCACCAGAACGGCGTCGACGAGACACCTCGGTGGCGCATCCTGCCGGACCGGTTCGGCGCGGAGGCCAACTCGCCGGTGATGGACAACAACGGCGGCGGCCCGCTGGGCGTCACCGAACTGCTGCTCAAGGCGACGACAGTGGCCACGTACCTCAAGGACGACTGGTCGCGGGACTGGGGCTCGCTACAGCGGCTGACGCCCTACTACCCCGACGCCGGACCGGCCCGCCTGCGATTGGGGACGGTCACCCGCGGCGGTCTGTGGAACCCGGGGCCGCTGCGCCACTGAGACACCAGCGCGGGCAGCGCACCCGCCGGGGCCTGTGTCCATACCCTGCGTCCTCAGCGGCGTCGCTTACCATCGACCCTCGTGTCCCCCGACGGCGAGCACCGTTCCCAGCGTGTCCGCAGGCTGGTGGCCGTCGCTGCGGGAATCGCGGGTGTGCTGCTCTGCGCCAGCGTCCCGCTGCTTCCGGTGCGGCAGACCACGGCCACCATCCTGTGGCCGCAGGGCAGCACCGACGGGCACGTCGCCCAGGTCACCGCGCCGCTGGTGTCGGGGGCGCCGCGCGCGCTGGACATCTCCATCCCCTGCACGGCGATCGCCACCCTGCCCGCCGACGGCGGGCTGGTGGTCTCGACCCTGCCGCCCGGCGGTGTCGACGCCGGCAAGAACGGGCTGTTCGTGCGCGCCAACAAGGACGTGGTCGTCGCCGCGTTCCGCGACTCGGTGGCCGCGGTCGCCCAGCGCTCGGCGGTCGCCTCGGGCTCCTGCAGGGTGCTGCACATCTGGGCCGACGGCGCAGCCCTCGGCGCGGACTTCCTCGGCATTCCCGGCGCTGCCGGCGTGCTGCCGTCGGAGAAGAAGCCCCAGGTGGCCGGGATCTTCACCGACCTGAAGGTGCCGGCCCAGCCCGGGCTGTCGGCACGCGTGGACGTCGACACCCGGTTCATCACCGCGCCCACCCCCCTGAAGACGGCCGTGCTGGTCGTCGGCGTGCTCGCCGTACTGGCAGCCATCGCCACGCTGGGCGCGCTGGACCGGCGCGACCACGGCCGGCTCCGTTGGGGTGCGCGCCGGCGCGCCGGGGCCGCGGTCTGGCTGGCCGACGCGGGGGTGATCGCGACGCTGCTTTGCTGGCATGTCATAGGCGCGACATCGTCGGACGACGGCTACAACCTGACCATCGCCCGGATCGCGCCCAAGGCCGGCTACGTGGCCAACTACTACCGCTTCTTCGGGACGACGGACGCGCCGTTCGACTGGTATCTGTCCGTGCTGTCCGGGATGGCGTCGGTGAGCACCGCCGGCGTGTGGATGCGGCTGCCGGCCACGCTGGCCGGGATCGGGTGCTGGCTGATCATCGGGCACGCGGCGCTGCGCCGGCTGGGGCCCGGCCGGGGCGGCCTGGCGGCCAACCGGGTCGCAGTGTTCACCGCCGGGGCGGTGTTCCTGGCCGCCTGGCTGCCGTTCAACAACGGGCTGCGGCCCGAGCCGCTGATCGCCCTCGGCGCGGTGGCCACCTGGATGCTCGTGGAACGCGCGATCGCGCTGGGCCGCCTGGCGCCGGCCGCGGTCGCGATCATCGTCGCGATGCTCACCGCGACCCTGGCTCCGCAGGGCCTGATCGCCGTCGCCGCCCTGCTGACCGGAGCGCGGGCCATCGCCGGGGTGATCCGTCGACGCCGCGCCGCCGACGGGCTGCCGGCGCCGCTGGCTGTGCTGGCGGCCGCGCTGTCGCTGATCACCGTCGTGGTGTTCCGCAGCCAGACGCTGGCCACCGTCGCCGAGTCGGCGCGCATCAAATACCGGGTCGGTCCGACGATCGCCTGGTACCAGGACTTCCTGCGCTACTACTTCCTGACGGTGGAGAGCAACGCCGAGGGCTCGATGTCGCGGCGCTTCGCCGTGCTGGTGTTGTTGCTGTGCATGTTCGTGGTCCTGGTGGTGCTGCTGCGGCGCGGCCGGGTGCCGGGGGTGGCCAGCGGCCCGGCGTGGAGGTTGATCGGCACCACCGCGGTCGGGCTGCTGCTGCTCACGTTCACCCCGACGAAGTGGGCCGTGCAGTTCGGCGTGTTCGCCGGGCTGGCCGGCCTCCTCGGCGCGGTGACCGCGTTCGCCTTCGCCCGCATCGGCCTGCACAGCCGGCGCAACCTGACGCTGTACGTCACCGCGCTGCTGTTCGTGCTGGCGTGGGCGACCTCGGGCGTCAACGGCTGGTTCGACATCAACAACTACGGGGTGCCCTGGTACGACATCCCGCCGGTCGTCGCCAGCCACCCGGTGACGTCGATGTTCCTGACCCTGTCGATCCTGACCGGCCTGCTGGGTGCCTGGTACCACTTCCGGATGGACTACGCCGGGCACACCGAGGTCAAGGACAACCGGCGCAACCGGGTGCTGGCCTCGACCCCGCTGCTGGTGGTCGCGACGATCATGGTGGCCGGCGAGGTCGCCTCGCTGGCCAAGGCAGCGGTGTTCCGCTACCCGCAGTACACCACCGGCAAGGCCAACCTGGCGGCGATCACGTCAGGACTCACCAGCTGCGCGATGGCCGACGACGTGCTGGCCGAACCGGACCCGAACGCCGGAATGCTGCCCCCGGCCCCCGGCCAGCGGTTCGGGCCCGACGGCCCGCTCGGCGGGCTCGACCCGGTCGGCTTCACACCCGACGGGGTGGGCGAGGACCTGAGGTCCTATCCGGTGGTGACCAAACCCGGCGTGGTCAACTCCGACGCCTCCCCCAACAAGCCCAACGCCACCATGAGCGACTCCGCGGGCACGGCCGGCGGCAAGGGCCCGGTCGGCGTCAACGGGTCGCATGCGGCGCTGCCGTTCGGCCTCGACCCGGCCCGCACCCCGGTGATGGGCAGCTACGGCGAGAATTCGCTGGCCGCCACGGCGACTTCGGCGTGGTACCGGTTGCCGCGCGACCTGGAAAGGGGGGACCCGGGCCGACCGCTGGTCGTCGTCTCGGCCGCCGGCGCCATCTGGTCCTACAAGGAGGACGGCACCTTCACCTACGGGCAGCTGCTCAAGCTGCAGTGGGGAGTCACCCGCCCCGACGGCACCACCCAACCGCTGAACGAGGTGCAGCCGATCGACATCGGGCCGGAGCCGGCGTGGCGCAACCTGCGGTTCCCGCTGGCCTGGGCGCCCCCGGAGGCCGACGTGGCGCGCATCGTCGCCTACGACCCGAACCTGAGCTCCGAGCAGTGGTTCGCGTTCACCCCGCCGCGGGTCCCGGTGCTGCAGACCCTGCAGCACCTGCTCGGATCGAAGACACCGGTGCTGATGGACGTCGCGACCGCCGCGAACTTCCCCTGCCAGCGGCCGTTCGCCGAACACCTCGGCGTCGCCGAGCTTCCGGACTACCGCATCATGCCCGAACACAAGCAGACGGCGGCGTCGTCGAACGGGTGGCAGGCCGGCGAGGCCGGCGGTCCGTTCCTGTTCACCCAGGCGATGATGTACACCTCGACCGTCTCGACCTACCTGCGCGGCGACTGGCACCGCGACTGGGGGTCCGTCGAGCAGTACCACCGTCTGGTGCCGGCCGAGAAAGCTCCGAACGCCGCTGTCGTGCAGGGCGTGACGACCGT
The DNA here is from genome assembly GCF_049197365.1 of Mycobacterium sp. THU-M104. NCBI lineage: Bacteria > Bacillati > Actinomycetota > Actinomycetes > Mycobacteriales > Mycobacteriaceae > Mycobacterium > Mycobacterium sp. THU-M104. Next base: position 2,644 of record NZ_JBMIOP010000003.1, on the reverse strand, counting down.
GCCCGGCTGGAGCCGCCAAGGACCGATTCGAGCCCTCCCATGAGCGTCGTCAACTCCGAGCGCCGCGGGGCCACCGCGAGCCTCGTCAACCGCCGGGATGTGCGGATGACGCGCTGGGTCGCGACCATCGCGGGGCTGATCGGTTTCGTCCTGTCGGTCGCCACCCCGCTGCTGCCCGTCGTCCAGACCACCGCCATGCTGAACTGGCCGCAAAACGGCCAATTGAACAGCGTGACGGCGCCGCTGATCTCGCTGACCCCGGTCGATGTGACGGCCAGCGTGCCGTGCTCGGTGATCGGCGCCCTGCCCCCCGACGGCGGGGTGGTGCTGGGCACGGCACCCAAGAAGGGCAAGGACGCCGCCCTCAACGCGTTGTTCGTCGTCGCCGGCCGCCAGCGCGTCGACGTCACCGACCGCAACGTGGTGATCGCCGGCGCCACGCGCGATCAGATGGCCTCCCCGCAGTGTCAGCGCATCGAGATCACCTCCACCCTGGCCGGGACCTTCGCCACCTTCGTCGGGCTGACCGACCCGGCGGGAAGGCCCGTCCGCGGCGGCTTCCCCGACCCCAACCTGCGGCCGCAGATCGTCGGGGTGTTCACCGACCTGACCGGACCCGCCCCGGCCGGGCTGCGGCTCTCCGCGACCATCGACACCCGCTTCTCCACCACCCCGACCACGCTGAAACTCACGGCGATGGTGCTGGCTGTCGTGGCGACCATCGTCGCGCTGATCGCACTGTGGCGCCTCGACCAGCTGGACGGCCGGCGCATGCACCGGCTGATCCCGACCCGCTGGCGCACGTTCACCCTGGTCGACGCCACGGTGATCTTCGGCTTCCTGCTCTGGCATGTGATCGGCGCGAACTCCTCCGACGACGGCTACATCCTGGGCATGGCCCGGGTCGCCGACCGCGCCGGCTACATGTCCAACTACTTCCGCTGGTTCGGCAGCCCGGAGGACCCGTTCGGCTGGTACTACAACCTGCTGGCGCTGATGACCCACGTCAGCGACGGCAGCTTGTGGATGCGGCTGCCCGACCTGGTCGCCGGGCTGGTGTGCTGGCTGCTGCTGTCGCGGGAGGTGCTGCCCCGGCTGGGCCCCGCGGTCACCGGCAGCACGGCCGCCAACTGGGCGGCCGGCCTGGTCCTGCTGACCGCGTGGATGCCGTTCAACAACGGCCTGCGTCCCGAGCCGATCATCGCGCTGGGTTCGCTGATCACCTACGTGCTGATCGAGCGCTCGATGTGCGCCTCGCGGGTGACGCCGGCGGCGCTGGCCGTCGTCACGGCCGCCTTCACCCTCGGTGTGCAGCCCACCGGCCTGATCGCGGTGGCCGCCCTGGTCGCCGGTGGCCGCCCGATCGTGCGGATCATGGTCAAACGGCACCGCGTGGTCGGCACCTGGCCGCTGGTGGCCCCGCTGCTGGCCGCCGGCTTCGTCATCCTGACGGTGGTCTTCGCCGACCAGACGCTGTCGACGGTGCTGGAGGCCACCCGGATCCGCACCGACATCGGGCCCAGCCAGGCCTGGTACACCGAGAACCTGCGCTACTACTACCTGTTCCTGCCCACCGTCGACGGCTCGCTGTCGCGCCGGTTCGGCTTTTTCATCTCCGCGCTGTGCCTGTTCACCGCGGTGTTCATCATGTTGCGGCGCAAGCGCGTTCCGGGCGTGGCCCGCGGGCCGGCGTGGCGCCTGATGGGCGTCATCTTCGGCACCATGTTCTTCCTGATGTTCACCCCCACCAAGTGGGTGCACCACTTCGGGCTGTTCGCGGCGGTGGGCGCGGCGATGGCCGCGCTGACCACGGTGCTGGTGTCGCACCAGGTGCTGCGCTGGTCACGCAACCGCATGGCGTTCACCGCGGCGGTGCTGTTCGTGCTGGCGCTGTGTTTCGCCACCACCAACGGCTGGTGGTACGTCTCGAGCTACGGCGTGCCGTTCAACAACATCATGCCCAGGATCGGCGGAATCAGGCTCAGCGCAATGATTTTCGCGGTGTTCGCGGTGGTGGCCCTATGGGCGGTGTGGCTGCACTTCGCGCCGCGCGACCGCGGGGAGGGCCGGCTGGCGCGGGCGGTCACGGCAGCACCGGTACCGATCGCGGCCGGGTTGATGGCGCTGGTGTTCGTCGCGTCGATGGTGGCCGGGATCGTGCGCCAGTACCCCACCTACTCCAACGGCTGGGACAACCTGCGGGAGTTCTCCGGGGGCTGCGCGCTTGCCGACGACGTGCTCGTCGAGCCCGACAGCAACACCGGCTTCATGACGCCGCTCAAAGCTGGGGGGACGGGCGATTACGGTCCGCTGGGCCCGCTGGGCGGAATCGACCCCACCGGGTTCTCCCCCAACGGCGTCCCGGAACGGACCCTGGCCGAGGCGGTCCGCGAGACGGCCGTCCCGCAGCCGGGCACCGACTTCGACTGGTACGGGCCGACCAGGCTGAAAGCACCGGGGATCAACGGGTCCCTGCTGCCGCTGCCTTACGGCCTGGATCCCGACCGGGTTCCGCTGGCAGGCAGCTACACCACCGGAGCGCAACAACAGAGCAGGCTCACCTCGGCGTGGTATCGGCTGCCCAGGCCGGACGACGGGCACCCCCTGCTGGTGGTGACCGCCGCGGGCAGGATCACCGGCAACA
>NZ_JBMIOP010000285.1:0-32921 GCF_049197365.1 Mycobacterium sp. THU-M104 | reverse complement strand
ATGCTGGTCGTCCCGCTGTCGTCCTCGGACGCCTCCACCCGCTGCCGGATCCGCTCCAGGGGCCGCACCGGTGCGAGGTATTCCTCGGAGAAGGCTTCCCACATCGCCTTCGGCGAGACCTCGCCGCCCTCGCCATCGGTGATCTCCTGGATGACCTGCGAGAACTCGATCTGCAGCCGCCGCGGCAGCGCCAGGCCGTGGTCGGCTTTCATGATGTAGGCCACCCCACCCTTGCCGGACTGCGAGTTGACGCGGATCACCGCCTCGTAGGTGCGCCCGACGTCCTTGGGGTCGATCGGCAGGTAGGGGACCTGCCAGAGGATGTCCTCGACGTCGGAGTCCGTCGCGTCGGCGTCGATCTTCATCTGGTCGAGGCCCTTGTTGATGGCGTCCTGGTGGCTGCCGGAGAACGCGGTGTAGACCAGGTCGCCGCCGTAGGGGTGACGCTCGGGCACCGGCAGTTGGTTGCAGTACTCCACGGTGCGGCGCACCTCGTCGATGTTGGAGAAGTCGATCTGGGGGTCCACGCCGCGGGAGAACAGGTTGAGCCCCAGCGTCACCAGGCACACGTTGCCGGTGCGCTCGCCATTGCCGAACAGGCAGCCCTCGATCCGGTCGGCGCCGGCCTGATACCCCAGCTCGGCCGCGGCGACCCCGGTGCCGCGGTCGTTGTGCGGGTGCAGGCTCAGGATGACCGAGTCGCGGTTGGCCAGGTTGCGGCTCATCCACTCGATCGAGTCGGCGTAGACGTTGGGGGTCGCCATCTCCACGGTGGCGGGAAGGTTGACGATGATCGGGTTGTCCGGGGTCGGTGCGATGATCTCGCCGACGGCGTCGCAGACATCCCTGGCGTACTCCAGCTCGGTGCCGGTGTAGGACTCCGGGGAGTACTCGAAGCGCCACCGGGTGCCGGGGTACTTGGCGGCCTCCGCGACGCACTTGCGGGCGCCGTCGGTCGCGATGGCCTGCACCGCGGCCCGGTCGGCGCGGAAGACCACGCGGCGCTGCAGGACCGACGTCGAGTTGTAGAAGTGCACGATCGCCTGACGCGCACCCTCGCAGGCGACGAACGTACGCTCGATCAGCTCCGGCCGGCACTGGGTGAGCACCTGGATGGTGACGTCGTCGGGGATGGCGCCCTCGGTGATGATCTCGCGGACGAAGTCGAAATCGGTCTGGCTGGCCGAGGGGAAGCCGACCTCGATCTCCTTGTAGCCCATGCCCACCAGCAGGTCGAACATGCGGCGCTTGCGGGCGGGGCTCATCGGGTCGATCAGCGCCTGGTTGCCGTCGCGCAGGTCCACCGCGCACCACAGCGGGGCGCGCTCGATGACGCGATCGGGCCAGGTGCGGTCGGCCAGGCGGACGGGCTCGACCTCCTCGGCGAACGGCCGGTACCGGTGGATCGGCATCGACGAGCCGCGTTGTGCATTCCACCGGGCCTGGCCGGGGGCGGGCGGGCCCGCGGGCGTGATGATGGCGCGGGAAGAGGTATACGCGTCGGAATTGGTAGTCACGGTAGTTGCTCCGGGGGTGTCAGAAGGAAGCTCAGACCGGCGCATCGCGAGCGCCCGCGACGGGAAGCCGGTCTGGATCAGACCCCGTCGCGGCGTCCGAGGAGGAGCATCCGCTGCACGTGCGCCACTCTACCGCGCTCGGCGCCTCGAACAAAAAGAGGCCAAAACCGCGCGACCCGCCGCCGAGAGTCACGCTGGGGTGGCTCTCGGGCTCGGATGACACTCCAGCGTGACGCTCGAGACTGCCGAGACTGCCGCGACTGCCCGCGTCGCGCCTATCACCAGGAAAATCGAGATGCGCCGCCACGTATCCTGTTGTGGGTTTGATCGGAGTAGCCCCACCTCCAATCCCGAGACAGGAAAGATAAAGATTCAGTGGCACTCGTCGTGCAGAAATACGGTGGATCGTCGGTGGGCGACGCCGACCGGATACGGCGGGTCGCAGAACGCATCGTCGAAACCAAGAAGCAGGGCAACGACGTGGTCGTGGTGGTCTCGGCGATGGGCGACACCACCGACGACCTGCTGGACTTGGCCCAGCAGGTGTGTCCGGTCCCGCCGCCCCGCGAGCTCGACATGCTGCTGACGGCCGGCGAGCGCATCTCCAACGCGCTGGTGGCCATGGCGATCGAATCGCTCGGCGCCAACGCCCGCTCGTTCACCGGATCGCAGGCCGGTGTCATCACCACCAGCACCCACGGGAACGCGAAGATCATCGACGTCACGCCCAGCCGCGTGCAGTCCGCGCTCGACGAGGGCCGCATCGTGCTCGTCGCCGGGTTCCAGGGCGTCAGCCAGGACACCCGGGACGTCACCACCCTGGGCCGCGGAGGGTCGGACACCACGGCGGTCGCCCTGGCCGCGGCGCTGCACGCCGACGTCTGCGAGATCTACACCGACGTGGACGGCATCTTCAGCGCGGACCCCAGGATCGTGCACAATGCCCGCAAGCTCGACGCGGTGACCTTCGAAGAAATGCTGGAGATGGCGGCCTGCGGCGCCAAGGTGCTGATGCTGCGCTGCGTGGAGTACGCCCGCCGCTACAACCTCCCGGTGCACGTCAGATCGTCATACTCGGACAAGCCGGGCACCGTCGTCGTCGGATCGATCAAGGACACACCCATGGAAGACCCCATCCTGACCGGAGTCGCACACGACCGCAGTGAGGCCAAGGTGACCGTTGTCGGCATCCCCGACATCCCGGGCTACGCCGCGAAGGTGTTCCGCGCCGTCGCCGATGCCGAGGTCAACATCGACATGGTGCTGCAGAACATCTCCAAGGTCGAGGACGGCAAGACCGACATCACCTTCACCTGCTCCCGCGAGAGCGGACCCACCGCGGTGGCCAAACTGGAGGCGCTCAAGGGGGAGATCGGGTTCACCCAGCTGCTCTACGACGACCACATCGGCAAGGTGTCGCTGGTCGGCGCGGGAATGCGCAGCCACCCCGGCGTCACGGCCACTTTCTGTGAGGCGCTGGCCGAGGTGGGCGTCAACATCGAGCTGATCTCCACCTCCGAAATCCGCATCTCGGTGCTGTGCCGCGACACCGAGCTGGACAAGGCCGTGGTGGCGTTGCACGAGGCCTTCGGGCTCGGCGGCCAGGAGAGCGCGACGGTGTATGCGGGGACGGGTCGGTAGATGGTTGCCATCGGAGTAGTCGGCGCCACCGGCCAGGTGGGCCAGGTGATGCGCACGCTGCTCGCCGAGCGCGACTTTCCGGCGAGCACGGTGAGATTTTTCGCCTCGGCCCGCTCGCAGGGCCGCAAGCTGGAGTTCCGCGGCCAGGAAATCGAGGTCGAAGACGCCGAGACGGCCGACCCGAGTGGCCTGGACATCGCGTTGTTCTCCGCGGGTTCGGCGATGTCGAAGGTGCAGGCGCCGCGGTTCGCCGCGGCCGGGGTGATCGTGATCGACAACTCCTCGGCCTGGCGCAAGGACCCCGACGTGCCGCTGGTGGTGTCCGAGGTGAACTTCGCGCGCGATGTGGCTGCCGGCGCCCGGTCGCTCAAGAAGGGCATCATCGCCAACCCGAACTGCACCACCATGGCCGCGATGCCGGTGCTCAAGGTGCTGCACGACGAGGCCGGGCTGACCCGGCTGGTGGTGTCGAGCTACCAGGCCGTGTCCGGCAGCGGGCTGGCCGGTGTGGAGGAGCTGGCCACCCAGGTGCGGGCGGGCATCGGCGACGCCGAGAAGCTGGTGCACGACGGCGGCGCGGTGAGGTTCCCGGCGCCGAAAACCTACGTCGCGCCGATCGCGTTCAACGTGATACCGCTGGCCGGATCGCTGGTCGACGACGGGTCGGGGGAGACCGACGAGGACCAGAAGCTGCGTCACGAGAGCCGCAAGATCCTGGGCATCCCCGGCCTGGCTGTCAGCGGCACCTGCGTGCGGGTCCCCGTGTTCACCGGGCACTCGTTGTCGATCAACGCCGAGTTCGCCCGGCCGCTGTCGCCGGAGCGGGCGCGGCAGCTGCTGAGCGGCGCACCGGGCGTCACGGTGGTCGACGTGCCGACCCCGCTGGCTGCCGCGGGCGTCGACGAGTCGCTGGTCGGCCGGATCCGGTGCGATCCGGGGGTGCCTGACGGGCGCGGCCTGGCGCTGTTCGTTTCCGGCGACAACCTGCGCAAGGGGGCGGCGCTGAACACGATCCAGATCGCCGAGCTGCTGGCCGCCGAACTATAGTCCAGCCGGTGAGCTCCGCTCAGGTCGCGCGGTCGCTTCTCGTTTTATCTTTGCTTGTCCCGCAATGCTTTTGGGCTGTGCACGCTGACCCGCCCGCACCGGTGCCGCAGCCGATCCTGTGGCCGCTGGCACCGGGTCAGGTGGTGCGGATCGGCCCGACGGCCGGCACCGGCACCCCGACGGGGGACTACGGCATCGGCGCCACCGACCTGTGCGAGTTCGTCGAGTTCCCCACCGAGCTGCTCCAGGTGTGCGGCGACAGTTTCGCCGGGCAGGGCGTCGGGTTCGGCGGCTGGTACTCGCCGGTGGCGCTGCGGGTGGACACCGCGTCCGTCGACGACCCGGCCGGGGTGCGCTACACCGGCGTCACCGGCGTCGGCAGGCCGCTGCTGGCCGACCCCACGCCGCCGGGGGATTCGCAGCTGCCCGCCGGGGTGGTGCAGATCCACCGGCACAACTACCTGATGGTGACCACCGCCAAGGCCCTGGAACCGGTCAGTTCGCGGCTGGTGGCGGCCGAGCCGTCGCGCCCCGGCTGGCGAACGGTGCCGGGATCCCGGCGGGCCGCCTCCTACCAGGGCGGCTCGCAGACCCAGATCAGCGGGTACTACGACCCGATCCCCACCCCCGAGTCGTCCGGCGGCTGGGTGTACATCGTGGCCGACAACTTCACCCGCCGGGATCCGGTGCGGCTGTATCGGGCCACCCCGCAGAGATTCAGCGACCGCTCAACGTGGCAGGGCTGGGCGGCCGGACCGGGCGGTGGCTGGGGGAAGGCGCCGACACCCCTGTGGCCCGACCAGGTCGGCGAGATGGACATCCGCCAGGTCGACGGCAAGACCGTGCTGTCGTATTTCAACGCCAGCACCCTGAACATGGAGGTGCGCGTCGCCGACGACCCGACGTCGCTGGGCGCCGCGCCGGTGACGACGGTGGTGCGGCACGAGGAGCAGTGGCCCGAACCGGCGGAAAGCCTGCCGTCTCCTTTTGACAACCGGCTCGCGCAGCCGTACGGCGGATACATCTCGCCCGGGTCGACGCTGGACGAATTGCGGATCTTTGTCAGCCAGTGGAACAACGCCGAGCCTCGGGCCCGCGCGCCGTATCGGGTGATCCAGTTCGCGGTCAACCCGTTCAAGCCCTGATCGAACGCCACCATCGCGAGCCGCATGATCTCGGCGGCGGCGTGGGGTGAGCCGTCGCTCCACAGCGTTTACCTAAGTAGTGCATAGCCGCGACCAGTGTTGACGCGGGCATCATGTGTCTCATGAGTGAAACACCTGAAACCCCGACAGCGCGTGCTTCCACCGCAACAGTTCCCACGGCCGAGGCGCCCCACAAGACCCCGAGGGTCTTCCAGGTCGCGGCGTGGGTCGCCATCGTCGCCGGCACCGTGTTCGTCGTGGCGGTCATCTTCTTCACCGGCTTCATGCTGGGCCGCCACGCCGGAGGCCACTGCGGCTGGCATCATCACGGCCACCACAAACACCACTCGATGATGATGCATCCGCGCGGCCCGGGCGGTGGCCCGGCGGCGTTCCCGGGAGGTGGCGGGCCCGAGATGATACGGCCCGGCCACGGACCCGGCCATGGCCCCGGTACTGGCCCCGCAGAGGTCCCGCCGTCGGTCTCGCCGTCGCTGACGCCATCGCCGTAAGTCTCGATTCAGCAGTGGCCCGGCGCTCACGCGAGCGGCCGGGCCACCTGGCGATCACAGCCGGATCTCGATTCACAGCAATTTTGTCCCCCCGGGGCCTGTTAAGGCGGCAGCCATGCGGGCAGTATTCACGTCATGACCGAGACACCCGAACCGACAGCGCAGCCGACGTCCGTTCCCCCGACCCCGCCACCGCCACCGCCAGCGCAGCGGCCCAAGCCTCCGAGGCTCTACCTGGCGGCGGCGTGGGTGGTGATCGTCGCGGGAATCGTGTTCATCGTGGCGACCATCTTCTTCTCCGGCGCCATGGTGTTCGGCTACCACCACTGCCACCATGGCCATCACCCGGGCATGATGTTCGGCCCCGGCGGCCCCGGCGGCCCGGATGGCCCCGGCCCGGGGCCCGGTATGGGCCCGTTCGGTCCCGGTGCGGGGCCTGGGGGGTTCGGCCCCGGCGGCTTCGGCCCGTGGCAGTTCGGCGGCCCCGGCGGCCCGGGCATGCTCGTCCCCATGCCTCCCCGTGGCCCGGGGGGCCAGGGCGGCATGGGTGGGCCCGGCGGCGGTCAGTTCGGCCCGGGCGGCGGCCCCGGCCCGTCGTCGAGCACCTCCGAGCCCGGCCCGTCACCCAGCCCCCCGGGGCCCCGCGCGTAACGGGCCTGCGGTACCGGTCGGGACGCCGATTGGGATCCGTGCCGTTCGGGTAGCCGTTCGTTCCGAAAGCCCTGTGTGAACGGCTGACACCGAACGGCCGAAGAGGAGAGGGTGAGATGACGGAGCGTCACACCACCACGGATGCCGGAATTGCCGCACCCAGCGACGACCAGTCGCTGACCATCGGGCCCGACGGCCCGATCCTGCTGCAGGACCACTACCTGATCGAACAGATGGCGATGTTCAACCGGGAGCGAATCCCGGAACGCCAGCCGCACGCCAAGGGCGGTGGTGCCTTCGGTCATTTCAGGGTGACCAACGACGTCAGCCAGTACACGCGGGCGGCGGTGTTCCAGCCGGGCACCGAGACCGAGATGCTGGCCCGGTTCTCCACCGTCGCCGGCGAGCGGGGCAGCCCGGACACCTGGCGGGATCCGCGGGGTTTTTCGCTGAAGTTCTACACCAGCGAGGGCAACTTCGACATGGTCGGCAACAACACGCCGGTCTTCTTCATGCGCGACCCGCTGAAGTTCCAGCACTTCATCCGGTCCCAGAAACGCATGCAGGCCACCAACCTGCGGGACCACAACATGCAGTGGGACTTCTGGAGCCTGTCTCCGGAGTCTGCGCACCAGGTGACCTGGCTGATGGGAGACCGGGGGATCCCGAAGACGTGGCGCAACATGAACGGCTACAGCAGCCACACCTACAGCTGGATCAATGCGGCCGGCGAGATCTTCTGGGTGAAGTACCACTTCATCACCGATCAGGGCATCGAATTCCTGACTCAGCAGGAGGCCGACCGGCTGGCCGGCGAGGACGGCGACTACCACACGCGTGACCTCTACGAGGCCATCGAGCGCGGCGAGCATCCGAGCTGGACGTTGAAGATGCAGCTCATGCCCTACGAGGAGGCCCGCAACTACCGGTTCAACCCGTTCGACCTGACCAAGGTGTGGCCGCACAGCGACTACCCGCTGATCGACGTCGGCACGATGACGCTGGACCGCAACGTCACCGACTACCACACCGAGATCGAGCAGGCCGCCTTCGAGCCGAACAACACCGTGCCCGGCACCGGCCTGAGCCCGGACAAGATGCTGCAGGCCCGCGGCTTCTCCTACTCCGACGCGCACCGCGCCCGGCTGGGGACCAACTACCGGCAGATCCCGGTCAACACCCCCAGGGTGGAGGTGAACAGCTACTCCAAGGACGGCGCCATGCGGGTGCACAACGCCTCCGACCCGGTCTACGCGCCGAACTCCTACGGCGGGCCGCAGGCGGACCCGGCGCGCGCCGCCGAGGTGCGCTGGCACGCCGACGGGGACATGGTTCGCTCCGCCTACACCCTGCACGCCGAGGACGACGACTGGGCCCAGGCCGGCGCCCTGGTCCGCGATGTGCTGGATGACGAGGCGCGGGAGCGCATGGCGCACAACGTCATCGGCCACGTCTGCAAGGGCGTCACAGAGCCGGTGCTGTCCCGGGTGTTCGAGTACTGGCGCAACGTCGACCCCGACCTCGGTAAGAAGGTCGAGGAAGGGGTTCGGGCCAAGCTGGGCTGAGTTTCGCCTGGCATGATCGGCTGCATGACCATGCTGGTTGCCGCGGTGGTCCGGACCGTCGGGGCGCTCGGCGCTGTCGGGGTCGTCGGGGTCGTCGGCCAGGTGATCGGCGGCTCCGTCGCGGTCGCCGTGCCCTCCGAGCCGGGGGTGGTGTCCTATGCGGTGCTGGGCAAGGGGTCGGTCGGCAATGTCATCGGCGCGCCGATGGGCTGGGAGTCGGTCTTCGCCGAGCCTTTCCAGGCCTTCTGGGTGGATCTGCCCGCCTGCAACAACTGGGCCGACATCGGGCTTCCCGAGGTCTACGACGACCCGGACCTGGCGTCGTTCAACGGGGCCGTCACCCAGACGTCGGCCACCGACCAAACCCACTACGCCAAGCAGGCGGTCGGGGTGTTCGCCACCGACAGCGCGGCGACCAGGGCTTTCCGCCGGCTGGTGGACCGCACCACGGGGTGCTCGGGACAGACCACGGCGATGCACCTCGACGACGGGTCCACCCAGGTCTGGTCCTTCGCCGGTGGGCCGCCGACCGCCACCGACGCGGACTGGACGAAGCAGGAGGCCGACACCGATCGCCGATGTTTCGACCAGACCCGGCTGCTCCAGAACGTGGTGCTGCAGGCCAAGGTCTGCCAATCCGGCAACGCGGGGCCCGCGGTCAACGTGCTCGCCGGGGCGATGCAGAACGCGCTGGGGCAATGAATGCGAAAAGGTGGTAACACGGTAGGCCGGGCGGTGAAAAGGAGCGAAAGCGGGAATATGTCTGCACGGTCCGGAAGATGAAATGGTCGTGGTTGTCGTCCGATAGCTGATGCGAGCGAGCGGTCCGCAGGGGCCCGGAGGGATCGGGATATGACGTTCGCCGGTACCACCGGCGTGGCCTCGCAGCTCGCGTCGGCCTGCCCGGTCGAAGCCGAGATGGCCGATTCGTCGGCCGTCGCCCGCTACATCGCCGACAGCTGCCTGGCCGACGGCTCGCTGGGGCGGGTCGGTCTCGAGGTGGAGGCGCACTGCCACGACCCGACCGATCCGCACCGAAGGCCGGGCTGGGACGAGATCCTCGAGGTGCTCGAGTTCCTGCCGGCCCTGCCCGGCGCCAGCTCGGTCACCGTCGAACCCGGCGGCGCGGTCGAGCTGTCAGGACCACCCGCCGGCGGTGCGGTACCGGCCATCAACGCCATGCACAGCGACCAGGCCGTGCTGCGGGCGGCCTTCGCCGACGCCGGGCTCGGGCTGGTCTATCTCGGGGCGGACCCGTTGCGGCCCCCCGAGCGCATCAATCCCGGGGCGCGCTACCGCGCCATGGAGCAGTTCTTCGCCGCCGACGGCTTCCGGGACGTCGGTGCGGCGATGATGACGTCGACCGCCTCGGTCCAGGTCAACCTGGACGCCGGCCCGCGGTCCGGGTGGGCGCAGCGGGTGCGGCTGGCCCACGCGCTGGGGCCGACCATGATCGCGATCGCGGGCAACTCGCCGATGCTGGGCGGGGAGCTGTCCGGCTGGTCGTCCACCCGTCAGCGGGTCTGGGGTCGGATGGATTCCGCGCGTTGCGGGCCGGTGCTGGGGGCCAGCTGTGAGGAGCCCGGCCCCGAATGGGCGAACTACGCGCTCAACGCGCCGGTGATGCTGGTGAACGACCCCGAGGCCGTCGCCGTCACTCACTACGTGCCCTTCACCGACTGGGTGGACGGCCGAGTGCTGCTCGGCGACCGCCGCCCGACGATCGCCGACCTGGAATACCACCTGACCACGCTGTTCCCGCCGGTACGCCCGCGCCGTTGGCTGGAGATCCGCTACCTGGACAGCCTGCCGGACGCGTTCTGGCCCGCCGTGGTGTTCACGTTGGTGGCACTGCTCGACGACCCGGCTACGGCCGCCTCCGCCGCCGACGCGGTCGAACCCGTGGCCACCGCCTGGGACACCGCGGCGCGGGTCGGGCTGCGTGATCGCCGGCTCTACACGGCGGCCAACACCTGCGTGGCGCTGGCCGCCGAGCGGGCACCGGCCGAACTCGCCGAACCGATGCAGCGGTTGGCCCGCGCCGTCGAGCAGGGCCGTTGCCCCGCCGACGACTTCTGCGAGCAGGTGAGCCGACATGGCGCGGTGCCCGCGGTCGCGCGGCTGGCGCAGGGGGGACCGTGATTTCCCGGGAACGGATCGCCGACGATCTGGCGCGGGCACGGGCGCGGACGTTGCTCCTCGTCGACCTCGACGACGACGAGCTGTGCCGGCAGTACGACCCCCTGATGAGCCCGCTGGTGTGGGACCTGGCGCACATCGGGCAGCAGGAGGAGCTGTGGCTGCTGCGGGGCGGTGACCCCACCCGGCCGTCGATGCTGCCGCCGGCCGTCGAGGGCCTCTACGACGCGTTCATACATTCCCGCGCCAGCCGTGCCGACCTGCCGCTGTTGTCCCCGGCGCAGTCCCGCTCCTATTGCCACACGGTGCGCTCGGCGGTGCTCGACGCCCTGGAAGTGTTACCCGACGAGGGCCCCCTGGGTGAGCGGGGCTTCGTCTACGGCATGGTGGTCAGCCACGAGAACCAGCACGACGAGACCATGCTGCAGGCGCTGAACCTGCGCGCCGGCGCCCCGCTGCTGCCCGACACCGCGGCGGTGCCGGCCGGACGGCCCGGTCTGGCCGGCACGTCGGTGCTGGTGCCCGCCGGCCCGTTCGTGCTGGGGACCGACGCCGCGGCCGAACCGTTCTCCCTGGACAACGAGCGTCCCGGCCACGTCGTCGACCTGCCGGCATTCCGCATCGGCACCGTCCCCGTCACCAACGGCGAATGGCGGCATTTCCTCGACGACGGCGGCTACCGCGAGCCGCGGTGGTGGTCGCCGCGCGGCTGGGAGTATCGCCTGAGCGCGGGCCTGACCGCGCCGCAGTTCTGGAGCGCCGACGGCGCGACCCGTACCCGGTTCGGCCGCGTGGAGGACATCCCGGCCGACGAGCCCGTCCAGCACGTCACCTACTTCGAGGCCGCGGCCTATGCGGCGTGGGCCGGCGCCCGGTTGCCCAGCGAGATGGAGTGGGAGAAGGCCTGCGCGTGGGACCCGTCGACGGGGACGCGCCGGCGCTACCCGTGGGGTGAACAGCAGCCCTCTCCCGACCTGGCCAACCTGGGCGGGACGACGCTGCGCCCGGCGCCCGTCGGCGCCTATCCGGGCGGCGCCTCGGCGTACGGGGCCGAGCAGCTGCTCGGCGACGTCTGGGAGTGGACTTCCTCCCCGCTGCGGGGATGGCCGGGGTTCGTCCCGATGGTCTACCAGCGGTACTCGCAACCGTTCTTCTTTCGTGACTATCGCGTGCTGCGCGGCGGGTCGTGGGCCGTGGAGCCGGGGATCGTGCGGCCCAGCTTCCGCAACTGGGATCACCCCTACCGGCGCCAGATCTTCGCCGGCGTCCGGCTGGCCTGGTCCGTCGGCGAGTCCGCCTGATGTGCCGTCACCTCGGCTGGCTGGGCGCCGGTGTCACGGTGTCCTCGCTGGTGCTCGACCCGCCGCACGGCCTGCGGGTGCAGTCCTACGCCCCGCGCCGCCAAAAGCACTGCCTGATGAACGCCGACGGGTGGGGGGTCGGCTTCTTCGACGGCTCGCCCGAAGGCGGGGCGCCGCGGCGCTGGCGCAGCGCGGCGCCGCTGTGGGGTGATGTCTCGTTCGCCTCGGTCGCGCCGGCGCTGCGCAGTCACTGCGTTGTCGCCGCGGTGCGCTCGGCGACTGTCGGTATGCCCATCGAGGCCAGCTCGACTGCGCCGTTCACCGACGGGCGGTGGCTGCTGTCGCACAACGGCCTCGTCGACCGCACCGTGCTGCCACCGGCTCCTTCGGCCGAATCCGCCTGCGACAGCGCGTTGTTGGCGGCCGTCATCTTTGCGCGCGGGCTCGACACCCTGGGCGAGACGATCGCCGAGATTGGGGGTACCGACCCGGCGGCGCGGCTCAATGTGCTGGCCGCCGACGGGTTCCGGCTGCTGGCGACGACGTGGAACGAGACGCTGTCCATCCTGCGCCGCGACGACGGCGTGGTGCTGGCCAGCGAACCCTACGACGACGACGGGGAGTGGGAGGACGTGCCGGACCACCACCTCGTCGAAGTCACTTCCGAGCGGGTGACGTTCACCGCGCTGGACAACCCGAAAGGATCGTGATGACGCTGTCGCTGTCCAACCATTTGGCCGCCGACTCGGTGTACCACGCGTTGCGCCGCGACGTGTCGGACGGCCTGCGGAGAACGCCGAAAAGCCTGCCGCCCAAGTGGTTCTACGATCCGCTGGGCAGCGAGCTGTTCGACCAGATCACCCGCCTGCCCGAGTACTACCCCACGCGTGCCGAGGCGGAGATCCTGCGGGACCGGGCGGCCGAGATCGCGTCGGTCAGCGAGGCGGACACCCTGGTCGAACTGGGCAGCGGGACCTCGGAGAAGACCCGCACGCTGCTCAGCGCGCTGCACGGGCGCGGCTCGCTGCGCAGGTTCGTGCCGTTCGACGTCGACGCCAGTATGCTCTCCACCGCCGCGGAGGCCATCCAGCGCGAATACCCGGGCGTCGAGATCCGGGCAGTGTGCGGCGATTTCGAGGAGCACCTGTGCGAGATCCCCGACGGCGGCCGGCGCCTGTTCGTGTTCCTCGGGTCCACGATCGGCAACCTCACTCCCGGGCCGCGCCGGGAGTTTATGGCCAGCTTGGCCGCGGTGATGGCGCCTGGGGACAGCCTGCTGCTTGGCACCGACCTGGTCAAGGACACGGGCCGGCTGGTGCGCGCCTACGACGACTCCGCCGGGGTGACGGCCCGGTTCAACCGCAACGTGCTCGCGGTGATCAACCGCGAACTCGACGCCGACTTCGACGTCGACGCCTTTGCGCACGTCGCCCGCTGGAACGCGCGCGAGGAGCGCATCGAGATGTGGCTGCGCGCCGATCGCGCCCAGCGGGTGCGGGTCGGCGCCATCGAGTTGACCGTGCACTTGGCCGCCGGAGAGGAGATGCTCACCGAGGTGTCGTGCAAGTTCCGGCCCGACGGCGTGAGCGCCGAACTGGTCCGCGCCGGGCTGCACCCAACTCGCTGGTGGACCGACACCGCGGGCGACTTCGGGCTCTCGCTGGCCGTGCTGTGACGCACGGCGATGCGCTCGCCGACCGGTGGCGGTCGGCCCGCCCGCCGGCGGCCGGGCTGCACCTGGACAGCGCGGCCTGCTCGCGCCAAAGCCTCGCGGTGATCGACGCCGCCGCCCGGCACGCCCGGCACGAGGCCGAGGTCGGCGGTTATGTCGCGGCCGAGGCCGCCGCGCCGGTGCTCGACGCCGGGCGGGTCGCCGTCGCGGCCCTGAGCGGCATGCCCGACGCCGAAGTCGTCTACACCACCGGGGCACTGCACGCGCTGGATCTCCTGCTGGGCAGCTGGCCGAGGGGCCCGGCGGGCCGAAAAACCGCGGCGTGCCTGCTCGGCGAATACGGGTCCAACCTGGCCGCGATGGCCGCCCACGGGTTCGAGCGCCGGCTGTTGCCGACGCTCGGCGATGGCCGGCTGGCGCTCGACGACGCGGCGTTCGCTCTGGAGGAAGACCGGCCCGATCTGGTGCACCTGACCGCGGTGGGCAGCCACAGCGGTGTGGTGCAGCCGGTGTCGATGGTCGCGCAGCTGTGCGCGGAGCTGAGCCTGCCGCTGGTCGTGGATGCCGCTCAGGCGCTGGGCCAGATCGATTGCGCGGTGGGAGCCGACGTCACGTATTCGACGTCGCGCAAGTGGATCGCCGGGCCGCGCGGGGTGGGTTTCCTGGCGGTACGCCGCGACCTGATGGAGCGCTTGCGCCCCAGGCTGGGGCCACCGCAGTGGGCGCCCCCGCTGAGCGTGGCACGCCAGCTGGAGTTCGGTGAGGCGAACGTCGCCGCGCAGGTGGGATTTTCGCTTGCTGTCGGTGAGTTTCTCGGGTTCGGGCCACCGGCTGTGCGCGCGCGTCTGGCCGAACTCGGCAGGCTCAGCCGGACCGCGCTGGCCGACGTCCCGGGGTGGGTCGTGGTCGAAGCGGTCGACGAGCCGTCGGCGATCACCACCCTGGCCCCGCTCGACGGCGCCGACCCGCAGGAGGTGCGGGACTGGCTGCTGACCCGGCGGCGGATCCTGACCACCTGCGTCGGCGTGCAGCGGGCGCCGCTGGAGCTCTCGGGGCCGCGCCTGCGCATCTCGCCGCATGTGGACACCAGCCCGACGGACCTGGAGACATTCGCCGAGGCGCTGATCGCGGCAACGGCCGCCACCGCGTAGTTGCGCCCGCTCTGTGCGCGGTGAGCAGGTAGGCGGGCGGTCCAGCATCGAGCACCGAACTAGTGGTCTCGCCCGTAAGTTCGTCGGGGGTTGTTACCAGACGCCGCTGGTGCCGAGTCTGCGCTGGCGGCGTCGAGCTTGTGCTCAGCGCTAATTTTTTCGCGTTTCGGCGCTGCCACCGCAGTCTCGACACCCCAGCGAACGGGCCCGACGGATTAACGACCGCGACCACTAGTCTTCCCAGGTGTGCACCGGCTCGTTGGCGTGCATGTGCGCGCAGTAGCGCCGCAGCATCCCGGCCAGGGCCGCGGTTCTGGTCATCCCGCTCTGCTGCAAGGCGCGCACAGTCGCGACCTGCCACGTCGCGCCGTTGCGGCCGGTCGCGGCGCGGCCCTCGATGACGCCGAGGAAGCGGTCGCGCACCCCGGCGTCGACCCCCCAGCGCCGCAGCCCCTCGTGGGCCAGGGGCAGCAGCGTGTCCAGCACCAGCCGCGACGCTGTCACCTCGCCTACGCCGGGCCAGTGCAGCCGCGCGGCCATGCCGCGCTGCGCCGCCTCCAGGAAGTTCGCCTGTGCCGCGGCGAAACTCATGTCTTCCCACAGCGGCTGCTCGGCTTCCGAGAGGCTGCGCAGTGCCCCGTAGTAGAACGCCGCGTTCGCCAGCATGTCGATGACGGTCGGGCCGGCCGGCAACACCCGGTTCTCCAGCCGCAGATGCGGGTGGACGGCGCCGTCGGTTTCCGGCACGTCGTAGACCGGGCGGTTCCATCGGTACACGGTCCCGTTGTGCAGGCGCAGTTCGGACAGATGGGGGACGCGGCCGGCGGCCAGCTCGGCGACGGGGTCCTCCTCGGACACCTCGGGCAGCAGCGAGGGGAAGTAGCGGATGTTCTCCCGGTAGAGGTCCAGCACCGAGGTGATCCAGCGCTCGCCGAACCAGACCCGCGGCCGTACGCCTCGGGTCTTGAGCTGCTCAGAGCGGGTGTCGGTGGACTGCGCGAAAAGCTCGATGCGGGTTTCCGCCCACAGCCGATGGCCGAAGAAATAGGGCGAATTGGCAGCCAGCGCCAGCTGCGGGCCGGCCAGCATCTGGGCGGCGTTCCAGTTGGCCGCGAACGCTTCGGGGGCCAGTTGCAGATGCAATTGCACGCTGGTGCATGCGGATTCGGGTGCGATGGAGCGGGCATTCCAGCTCAGTGGCTCCGGCCCGGAGATGTCGATCTGGATGTCCTCGCCCCGGGCGTTGAAAATCGAGTCGTTGAGTGCTGCGTAGCGCCGTGACTCGCTCATCCAGTTGTCCCGCAGGTGCTCGGGCATCAGGGTGGGCAGGATCCCGATCATCACGATGTGCGCCCCGCCGCGGTTTGCCTTGTTCTCGGCGGTGTTGAGGCCGGACCGTACCTCGGCCTCGAGGTTCGAGGCGGTGCGTCCCGCCAGCGCCCGGGGCGGAACGTTGAATTCGATGTTGTAGGCGCCCAATTCGCTCTGGAAGGCAGGGTCGGCGATGGCGGCCAGCACGGAGCGGTTCGACATGGCGGGCTGGTAGTCGGCGTCGATGAGGTTGCACTCGATCTCCATGCCGGTCAGCGGCCGTTCCGAGTCGAAGTTCGACCGCGCGAGCATCGTCTCGAAAACATCCAGGCACCGCCGCACCTTGCGTCGGTATTCCCGCCTGTGGATGCGGCTATACGTGGTGCGTTTGACCTCTTCGCCCACATCGCCGATGGAACAGGCTTACCGGCGCGGGCGCAAGGGCGCGGGGTTTAGCGGCATGTTCGCTGCCCGGCCGACCAGCGGGTGGGCCATGATGGAGGGGCCGCGAGGTGTCACCGTTCACGCGACAGGAGTGCCGTTGCCCGAGTTCATCGCCGCCATCGACCAGGGCACCACCAGCACCCGGTGCATGATCTTCGATCACCACGGTGCCGAACTGGCCTGCCATCAGCTCGAGCACGAGCAGCTACTGCCCCGCGCCGGCTGGGTGGAGCACAACCCGATCGAGATCTGGGAACGCACCGCCTCGGTGTTGATGACGGCCCTCAACGCCGCTGGCCTGTCATCGAAAGACATTGCTGCGCTTGGCATCACGAATCAACGCGAAACTACGCTGGTGTGGGACCGGCGCACCGGGCGGCCGTACTACAACGCGATCGTGTGGCAGGACACGCGCACCGACCGCATCGCGTCGGCGCTGGACCGCGACGGTCGCGGCGAGGTGATCCGCCGCAAGGCGGGTCTGCCGCCGGCGACGTACTTCTCCGGCGGGAAGCTGCAGTGGATCCTGGAGAACGTCGACGGGGTGCGCGAGGCGGCCGAGAGGGGCGACGCCCTGTTCGGCACCGCCGACACCTGGGTGTTGTGGAATCTGACCGGCGGGACGCGGGGTGGGGTGCACGTCACCGACGTGACCAACGCCAGCCGGACCATGCTGATGGACCTGGAGACCCTGGACTGGGACGACGAGCTGCTGTCGTTGTTCTCGGTGCCGCGCGCGATGCTCCCGACGATCGCGCCGTCGTCACCGCGGCAGCCGTACGGCGTCACGACGGAGCTCGGACCGCTCGCCGGCGAGGTGCCGATCACCGGAATGCTGGGCGACCAGCACGCGGCGATGGTCGGCCAGGTGTGCCTGCAGCCGGGTGAGGTGAAAAACACCTACGGGACCGGCAATTTCCTGCTGCTCAACACGGGCGAGACGATCGTGCGTTCCGGCAACGGCCTGCTCACCACCGTCTGCTACCAGTTCGGGGACGCCAAACCCGTTTATGCCCTGGAGGGTTCGATCGCGGTCACCGGTTCGGCCGTGCAGTGGATGCGCGACCAGTTGGGGATCATCGGCGGCGCGGCGCAAAGCGAACTGCTGGCCCGCCAGGTGCCCGACAACGGTGGGGTGTATTTCGTGCCGGCGTTCTCCGGGTTGTTCGCCCCGTACTGGCGCTCCGATGCCCGCGGCGCGATCGTGGGTCTGTCCCGGTTCAACACCGCCGCGCACCTGGCCCGTGCGACGCTGGAGGCGATCTGCTACCAGAGCCGCGACGTGGCCGATGCCATGCAAGCCGATTCCGGTGTGCCCCTGGAAGTTCTCAAGGTCGACGGGGGTATCACCGCCAACGACCTGTGTATGCAGATCCAGGCCGACGTGCTGGGCGTGGACGTGGTGCGGCCGGTGGTCACCGAGACCACCGCGCTGGGTGCGGCCTACGCGGCGGGCCTGTCGGCCGGCTTCTGGGCGGGCCCCGACGAGCTGCGGGCCAACTGGCGGGAGGGCAGGCGCTGGACGCCGTCCTGGGACGCCGACCGGCGCGCCGCCGCGTACGCGGGCTGGCGCAAGGCGGTCCAGCGGAGCCTGGACTGGGTCGACGTGTCGTGAGCGTCTCGGTCCAGGCTCCGCCGGCGCCCGGTCAGTCCTCGCCGAGGATGCCGTAGATCTCGCGGCGCGTGTTGTTGAGGATCTCGACGATGCGCTGCTGCTGTTCGGCGGTGGCGGCGTGCGCGGATTGCGCTACCGCACCGAACAACTGGTGCACGGCCGCCCGCAGCTGCAGATGACCCGGGTCGGCGCCTTCGGCGACCTCGTCCCATGGCGGGGTCTCGATCTTCCCGGCGGCCGCACGGCCCTCGTCGGTCAGTGCGAAAAGCTTCTTGCTGCCGGCGGTTTCGCTCGCGGCGATCAGTCCCTCGTCGTCGAGCATCTGCAGAGTCGGGTAGACCGATCCGGGGCTGGGCTTCCATATCCCGTTGCTGCGCTCGGCGATCTGCTGGATCATCTCGTAGCCATGCATGGGCCGTTCGGTCAGCAGCACCAGGATGGCTGCCCGGACGTCCCCGCGCCGTCCCCGGCCGGGGCCGCGACGGCGGCCGCCGCGCCACGCGCCCGGTCCGAAACCGACGCCTGGTCCGAATCCGGGGCCGACGCCCGGTCCGAATCCGGGGCCGACGCCCATCGGGCCGTCATGGTCGCCGGCGTGGTCGCGCCGGTGCTCGAAAAACTCGTGCCGGGCGTGGCGCCTGGCCCCGCGCAGGGCGCGCCGTGCAACGGGGCCTGGCGCCATGCCGAATCCGAAGCCGGGTTGGTCCCCGAATGCTGCGCCGGGGGTAGTGAAGGGGTTGCTCATTTGTGGTCCTTACGTCTGTGTGATGGTGCGCCGTTGCTCGACGCCTTCGAAGCATCACGATATATCGGAATGTATCGCGATGCAACAGTCAAATGGTTGGCGTCGCGGGGAGTGGTCGCTCGTGTGATCGGCGTGACCGGAGCGGGCCCGCGGCGTTGAGCCGCCGGGCAATCGGGCTCGGCCGACAGCACGTAGCACAATTTATGCTACCTTGGGGTGTGCAACGGATCGGGATCCGAGAACTCAGGCAAAACGCCAGCGCATGGGTGGCACGAGCCCAAAGCGGAGAAACCATCGAAATCGCCAACCACGGCCGCCTTGTCGCCCGCCTAGTCCCTGTCGACGCCGCCGACACCGACCGCGAAGCCCTCATTGCCGCAGGCCGGCTCACCCCCGCCGCCGAGCGTGGCACGCTGTTCGACGGCGCCGATCTGCTCGAACTCGCCGATCAAACCACCCCGTCGATATCGGAAGTCCTGCACCAGCAGCGACGTGACCGATGATCTATCTCGACACCTCGGCAATGGTGAAACTCGTTGTCCGGGAACACGAGTCAGACGACCTAATCGAATGGCTCAACGACGTCACCGACGACGATCGGCCAGCCCGCGCCACCCGTGGCGTGCGCGCCTCCCGAGTCGACTGCTGCACCGCCCAGATCGGTTGCATCGAACTCATGCGCGCCGCAGTGCGCATCGACGACGCCGCACTGTCAACTCCCCGAACCGTCGACGAAGTGCCGTCAGTCGAGGGTGACGCCGTCATGGCAGCCCGCAGAATCCTCGACAAGGTCGACACGCTGTTGATGACACCCGAGATCGCCGCACTGGCCCAGACGATCCCGCCATCCGAACTCCGAACCCTCGACGCCATCCACTTCGCCACGGTTCTGGTCAACAAATCCAGCGTGACCATCGTGTGCGCGTACGACCGACGCTTCATCGCCGCCTGCGACGAGCACGACCTCGACGTCATCGCGCCCGGAACCAATCGAGGGCGGTGACCGTTGGCGGCCGCGGGGAAGCGGTGATAGATCGCGGTGCGCCCGATGCCGGCCTGCGCCGCGAGCCTGGCCATCGTGATCGCGTCGAAGCTGAACTGGGCCATCAGCGCGCTGAAAGCGTCGACGATGCGCTGCTGGACCTGCGCGCGGTGCTCCTTCGACGGACGAGGCGCCGATCTTGGGCTGGTGGCGACTCTAACCGCGCGGGCCGCCGCCACCACGGTCACGCGACGGCCACTGGCGCGACCCGGCGCCCGCCGGCGGACCGTACCCCCACGGCGGCGCTGGTGGGCCGTATCCCCACGGTGGTGGTTGTGGCAGCGGCGGCCCCGTCGGGCGCAGACGCACGAGGTCGCGGCGGTGCCGCTCGGCCAGGACCGCGGCCAGCACCAGCTCCGGCGGCGCGCCGGGCGGGGGCGGCGGCGCGATGCGCGACACGACGTCACCGGCGATCCGGTAGGCCATCTGCTGGCGCAGGCCCCGGTCGAGTTGGTGTGCCCGGGAAAGGAATTGACGGGCAACTTCGGACCGCCCGAAGTCCAGCCCCGACAGTTGCAGTGACGACGCCCACCACGCCAGCGACGGCGGCATCGCCGGTGGTGGCGCCATTCGCGGCCCGCGCTCGCTGACGACCACGGTGCCGGCGAAGATGTCACCGATGCGCTTGGCCCGCGGCGAGAGGATGCTGCAGATCACGGCGGGACTGCCGGCCAGCATCCAGATCTCGACCACCGACGCCAGCGCACGAAACAGGGCCTGCCGGAACCGTTCTGGGCCCCCGTCGTCGGACACTACCCGCAGGCCCATCACGATCTTGCCGACAGACCTTCCCCGCGTGGCGGTTTCGAAGATCAGGGGATACCCGACGATCACCAGCACCGTGAACACGATCAGGATGGCGGCGGTCAACGCGCTGTCGAACTCGGTCAGGGTGGCGGCCCACAGCAGCAGCCCCAGCACGTAGCAGGCGAAGATCACCGCGATGTCGATCAGCGCGCTCACGGCCCGAACGGGCAACTGGGCGATCTGCACGTCGAGCACCACGGCGTCCCCGGTCACCACCTCCGACATAACACCGAACGGTACCCTGCCGAGGGTGGACGTCGACGCATTCGTGCTGACCCATCGCGCGACCTGGGACAGGCTGGAACAGCTGGTGAAGGGTCGCCGGTCGCTGACCGGCGCACAGGTCGACGAACTCGTCGAGCTCTATCAGCGGGTGTCCACCCACCTGTCGATCCTGCGCTCGGTGTCCTCGGACTCGGTGCTGACCGGCCGGCTGTCGAGTCTGGTGGCACGCGCACGTTCCGTGGTGACCGGTGCGCATGCGCCGCTGAGCAAGACGCTCGTCCGGTTCTGGACGGTGTCCTTCCCGGTGGCCGCCTACCGCACCTGGCGGTGGTGGCTGGGCACGGCGGTGGTGTTCGTCGCCGTCGTGGCCGCCATCGCGCTGTGGGTGTCGGTGAACCCGGAGGTACAGTCCGCGGTCGGAACGCCCAGCGAGGTCGACGAATTGGTCAACCACGACGTCGCCTCCTACTACCGTGCGCACCCCGCGGCGGCGTTCGCGCTGCAGGTGTGGGTGAACAACTCCTGGGTTTCCGCGCAGTGCATCGCATTGTCGGTGCTGCTGGGCCTGCCGATTCCGATCGTGCTGTTCAAGAACGCCGCCAATGTCGGGCTGATCGCCGGCCTGATGTTCAACGCGGGCAAGGGCGGTGTCCTGGTCGGACTGCTGGCCCCGCACGGGCTGCTGGAGCTCACCGCGGTGTTTTTGGCGGGGGCGGCGGGGATGCGGCTGGGCTGGTCGGTGATCTCGCCCGGGGACCGCCCGCGCACCCAGGTGCTGGCCGAGCAGGGCCGTGCCGTCATGGCGGTCGCCGTGGGGCTGGTGGCGGTGCTGCTGGTGTCCGGGCTCATCGAGGCGCTGGTGACGCCGTCGCCGCTGCCGACGGTGGTCCGGGTCGGCATCGGCGTGCTGGCCGAGGCGGCGTTCCTGTTCTACGTGGTGTACTTCGGCCGCCGCGCGGCCAAGGCCGGGGAATCCGGCGACATCGAGGACGCTCCGGACGTGGTCCCGACGAGCTAGTAGTCGTGCCCGTTGATTCGTCGGGCCTGTTCGCTGAGGTGCCGAGACTGCGGTGGCGGCGACGTCGAGGCGAAAAAGGTAGCGCTGAACGCAGTCTCGACGCCGTCAGCGCAGACTCGGCACCAGCGGCGTCTGGCAATAACCCCCGACGAACTTACGAACGAGACCACTAGCGCCGGCCGGTCCGGGCCCGAGGGCCGCGAAGACTACAGCCGCCCGGTCGCCTTCATCGCCAGGTAGCGGTCGGCGAGGGCGGGCGCCAGCTCGGCGGGGACGGCGTCGACGACCTCCACCCCGGCGCCGCGCAGCCGCGCGGCGACGGTGCGCCGCTCGTTGCGGGAGTACTCGGCGGCTGCGGCGTCGTAGACCGCGGCCGCGTCGGCGCGCCCGGCGGCCATCTGGTCGACGCGGGGGTCGGCGACCGCCGCGACCAGTAGGTGGTGACGGGCCGAGAGCGTGCCCAGCACCGGCAGCAGCCCCTCCTCGAGGGCGGTCGCGTTGAGGTCGGTCAGCAGCACCACCAACGACTGGCGTCGGCTGCGCCGAACCAGGGCTGAGGCCGTTGCGCGCCAATCGGTTTCGACCAGCGCGGGTTGCAGAGGGGCCATCGCCTCGACCAGCTGGGCGAGCAGTTCGGTGCGGGAGGCGCCGAACACCGCGGCCCGGCTCACCTGGTCGTGGGCGAGGAAGTCGACGTGGTCGCCGGCCCGCGCCGCGAGCGCAGCGAGCAGCAGGGCGGCGTCCATGGCCCAGTCCAGGCGGGGCCAGCCGGTGGGGCCGGCGTCGGGATCGCACGACGTCGGGTCGACGCCGACGCGGCCGGCCGCCGTGCGCCCGGTGTCGAGCACGAGCACCACCCGGCGTTCGCGTTCGGGCCGCCAGGTGCGGACCACCACGTCGGCGCGGCGCGCGGTGGCGCGCCAGTCGATCGAGCGGACGTCGTCGCCGACGACATATTCGCGCAGCGAATCGAATTCGGTTCCCTGCCCGCGGATCAGCGTGGGCAGCAACCCCTCCATCTCGCGCAGCCTGGCCAGGCGCGACGGCAGATGCTTGCGGGACAAAAACGGCGGGAGCACCCGGACCCGGCCGGGTACCGGCCGCGAGGCCTGCCGTCCGGCCAGCCCCAGCGGCCCGATCGAGCGGGCCGTGACGGTCGCCGCACGCTGGTCGCCGCGCCGCACCGGCCGCAGGCGGGTCTGGATTCGCAGCTGCTGGCCGGCCCCGAGGGTGACCGGATGGATGCGCGGCTGCGCACGAGCGCTGGGCGGCCAGGCATCGCGGATCTGCCCGCGAAACCGCCGGCGGCTCTCGTTGCGCACCGTCAGCACCACGTCCACCTCCTGACCGAGTCGCACCGCGCTGTCCGGCGAGCGGGTGTACCCGATCCCGCGGATCCCCGTCGCCAGCCCGACGTCGACGGCCACCGCGGCGCCCAGCGACGCCAGCAGGACCACGAAAGTCTGTGCCGGCCAAGGGGACACCGCGATCGGCAGGGCGCACAGCAGCGCGACCAGGCCGCTTCGTCCGGTCAGGACCACTAGCGGGGCACCGGGACCGAGGCCAGGATTCCGTCGAGGACGCCGTCAGCGGTGGCCCCTTCCAGTTCGGCTTCCGGACGCAGCATGAGGCGGTGCCGCAGCGTCGAGCGGGCCATGGCTTTGACGTCGTCGGGGGTGACATAGTCGCGGCCGGACAGCCACGCCCAGGAACGCGCGGTCGCCAGCAGGGCCGTCGCCCCCCGCGGCGACACGCCCAGCTGCAGGGCGGGGGAGGTGCGGGTGGCCCCGACGATGTCGACGATGTAGCCCAGCACCTCGTCGGCGACCCGCACCCGTTGCACAGCCTGGCGTCCGGCGGCCAGTTCGGCGGGCCCGGCCACCGGCGTGATCGCCGACAGGTCATGGGGATCGAAGCCGTGCGCGTGCCGGTGCAGGATGACGACCTCGGCGTCGCGCGGCGGCAGCGTGACGTTCAGCTTGAGCAGGAAACGATCCAGCTGCGCCTCGGGCAGCTGGTAGGTGCCCTCGTATTCGACCGGGTTCTGGGTGGCGGCGACGATGAACGGGTCGGGCAGCGGTTTGGGCTCGCCGTCCACGCTGACCTGACGCTCCTCCATCGCCTCCAGCAGCGCCGCCTGGGTCTTGGGCGGGGTGCGGTTGATCTCGTCGGCCAGCAGCAGGTTGGTGAACACCGGGCCCGGCCGGAACACGAACGCGGCGGTGCGCGCGTCGTAGACCAGCGAACCGGTGACGTCGCCGGGCATCAGGTCGGGGGTGAACTGGACGCGCTTGAACTCCAGTCGCAGTGCGGCCGCCAACGCCCGCACCAGCAGCGTCTTCGCGACTCCCGGAACGCCCTCCAGCAGGACGTGGCCGCGGCACAGCAGCGCGATCACCAGCCCGCTGACCACCCCTTCCTGTCCGACGACGGCTTTGGCCAGCTCCGCACGCAACGCCAGCAGCGCCTCTCGGGCCGAGTCAGCGGCGGGGTTCGATGGTGTCACGATCTGGTGGCCTGCCTTTCGATGTCGTCCAGTGCACGGGCAAGTTGTAGCAGGTCGTCGTCGGTGGCCGGGGGTGGGCCGTAGAGCAGGTAGGAGACCAGCCCGGCGTCGGCGCGGCTGCGTTGCGCGACGGCCGCCGCCACCACCGTCGGCGCCGCCGCGCCCGCGCCCAGGCCGAGCCGGGGCAGCAGTCGCTGCATCGTGGCGGCCCGCAGCGCCGCGGCCGCACGGTCGCGGGCCCGGTGCGACCGGTAGAGCCGGGCGCGGCCCTCGACGGTCTCCGACGCGCGCACCACCACCGGGAGCTCCTCGGCCACCAGCGGGCCCGGCCGGCGCCCCTTCCAGAACGCGACCAGCGTCACCACCAGGAACAGCTGCCACACCAGCCACGTCACGTTGGGCGGAATCAGGCCGAACAGTGATGTGGTGGCGGAGTTCTCGCCCTCGGTGTGCTGCGGTGCGTACCAGATGAGGCGTGGCCGGTCGCCCGCGAGGTTCATCGCCAGCGCGGCGTTACCCGCCTGCAGCAGGCCGCCGTTGGTCATGAAGTCGGTACTGCCCACTGCGGTGACGGCCCGGCCGTGGTCCCGGTAGCGGATCAGCACCCCGCCGTAGCAACTTCGCACAGCCCGGTCGTCGTCGGCGCGGTAGCTGTCGCTCGGCCCGAAGCGCACGCTTCCCGCCCGGTCGGCCTCTCGCAGGGTGCAATCCGGGCTGCTGTCGAAACCTTTCGGCGCGGACGTCTTGCGCACGCCGGGCAGCAGCGCCTCGCGGGTCCGCGCCGTCGGCTTGACCAGCAGCAGATCTCCTGGTGCACCGGCCAGTTCGTCCAGTACCGGGTCGGTCAGGTATTGGCTCTGTGCCACCAGGATCAGCGTGGTGGGGCGGGCCGCCCGTTCGACGTCGGCGATGGAGGAAGCCACGATCACCTCGACGCCGTTGTCGCGCAGCAGCGTCACCAGGGCATGGGCACCGTCGGGTGCGGTCGATGCCGGGTCCATCCGGGCTCCGGAGCGTGGTGCGCCCAGGTAGGCGCCGACGCCGGCGAGGACCGCGACGGCGAGCAGCGTCAGCGCCACCGCGCGCCAGGTGCGCCGGCGCTGCGCCGGGCCACCGGCGGCCGCCGTCACCGGACCTGCGCCCAGGGCTCGACGGTGCCGACGGGCGCCGCCGCCGCGGCGGGCGAGCGCGACAACAGGTGCTCGTCGAGGTCGGCGATCACCTGGTACTCCGGCTGGGTCCCGGGCCGCTCGCCGTAGGTGACGTCGTTGAAAGTCCGTGCTGCCTCTGATAATTCGCCGGAAAGGTGCGACAGTGCGAGGCCCGCGTCCCGGGCCAGCTCGGTGGCGGTCCGGCCGGGGGCCGCATCGAGCACCCCCGCCTCCTCGAGCTGGCGGGCCACCGCACGCAGCCGGTGCCGGATCGCTGCGGCCCAATCACCTTGCACGGCAAGACTTTCGGCGGTGGCGCGGTGCTGTGCCGCGGTGAGCTGGGTTGTCTCGAACAGTGCGGCCTCACCGCGGCGGGTGCGCAACGTGCGACGCGCGAGGCGGACGGTGACCACCACCGCGACGGTCAGCAGGATGAACAGCGCCGCGGCGGTGAACCAGCCGCCAGGCAGGGACGCCGTCTTCTCCAGCAGCCGGTACAGCTGTTCGCTGACCCAGTCGGAGAGCTGCTGCAGCGGCGAACCCCGCGAATAGGCGGGCTTGTCCAGTTCGGCCTGCGCGGCCCGGTGTGCGGCATCGCGGTCGATGTCGATGGAAGGCACTGTCGGATGATCCTAGCTCGGCCTCACAGGGGCCGGGTCAGCCAGAGGTTGTCGGTGGAGGCGACAGCATAGGGGCCGCCGGCGGCCCCGGTCTGCAGCACCAGGTCGAAAGCCTCGGCGCGCATGCGTCGGTCGGTGTAGAGCAGCACGACGACCCCGGCGTTGAACGGGGCGGTGACGATCTGGCCGATCGCCGACCCGACGGCGGTCAGCGCGGTACCCAGGACCAAAGCGGCGGTGGACGAGCTGAGGCCCAGCATCAGCTGGCCAGCGATGCTCAGCGGCGCAGCGATCGCGTTCGCGACGACGGTCGCCACGATGAACGTCAGCGTCCGGATGCCCAGCACCCGCCAGAAGCCGTTGCGGACCAGCGCGAAGGATCGGCTCACGGCGTCGATGACGGGCAGCCGCTCCAGCACGATCAGCACCGGCGCGAACAGCACCACCGTGTACAGATAGACCAGCAGTGCCAGGACGCCGAGCAGCAGCGGGAACCCGAACAGGACGGTGGCGGCCCCGCCGCCGACTGCGGTCAGGGCGGCGACCGCGACCGCCACCAGGCCGCCGAGAGCGGCCACCGCGGCGGCCTCCAGCAGCGCCAGGCCCAGCAGCGGGAGCAGCCGCCCGCGGATCTTGGCCCAGGTTTCGTCGATGGTGATGGTCGACCCGAAGACCGCGCGCCCGACGATCACGGTCAGCATCCCCGACAGCAGCATGCCGCCCAGCCAGGTGATCAGCAGGCCGGCAGCCACCGACGCCAGGACAGCGCCCACCACCGCCGAGCTCAGCTCGCCCGCCCGGCGGCCGTCGACGTCGCCGAGGGCCACCCGGGGCGCCAGGGTGGCGACCATCGTGACGATCTGCATGAGCACGACCACCATCGCGGTCAGCCCCAGCACGGCCCTCGGGTTGGCGCGGATGAAGCCGACCGCCCCGTTGAAGATCTCGCTCAGGGTCAACGGCCGCAGCGGGATGATCCCGGGTTTGACGGCCGACGGCCGGCCGTACTGCGGGCCGTAGCCGTAGGGGGACGGGCCATAACCGTAGGGCGAGTTGTACTGCGGCGGGCCGTAGCCGTAGAACGGGCCGTACTGCGGGGGGCCGTAGCCGTAAGGGGAGCCGGGCGGGGGGCCGTAGCCGGGCGGGGGCGGGGCCGGATAGCCGGGCTGGGGCGCGTTCACCAAGTCCGGCGGCTTTCGGAGCCGAGGCGGTCGCCGCGGCCGGGACCGTCGTTCGTCATGGCCTCCATCCTGTCGGTGGCCGGACCATTTCTCAATCTCGGTGTCTCGATCTCCCCGATTGCCGTGGCGCGTACCGTTCCAGGAATGTCCGAACTCAAGGCCCGGATCCGGGCGGACCTGACCCAGGCGATGAAGACGCGGGACAAGTTGCGCACCGCGACGCTGCGCATGGTGCTGGCCGCGATCCAGACCGAG
Source organism: Mycobacterium sp. THU-M104 (assembly GCF_049197365.1). Classification (NCBI taxonomy): domain Bacteria; kingdom Bacillati; phylum Actinomycetota; class Actinomycetes; order Mycobacteriales; family Mycobacteriaceae; genus Mycobacterium; species Mycobacterium sp. THU-M104. Next base: position 5,660 of record NZ_JBMIOP010000285.1, on the reverse strand, counting down.
GAGGTCTCCGGCAAGCAGGCCAAAGACCTCACCGACGACGACGTGGTCAAGGTGCTCGCCAGGGAGTCCCGCAAGCGCGGTGAGGCCGCCGAGATCTACACCCAGAACGGCCGCGGCGACCTGGCCGCCAACGAGCACGCCGAGGCCCGGGTCATCGACGAGTATCTGCCCACGCCGCTGACCGAGGCCGAGGTGGCCGACGTCGCCGACACGGCGATCGCCCAGGTCGCCGAGGAGATCGGGGAGCGCCCGGGCGCGAAGCAGATGGGGCTGGTGATGAAGGCGGCCACTGCGATCGCGGCGGGCAAGGCCGACGGCGCCCGCCTGTCGGCGGCGGTCAAAGAGCGCCTATGACGCGCGCCGCGGCGCCGCGTGCCGACCGCGCCGCCGCGACGACCCGCCGAAACTGCGGCGGCCGGTCGTCACCGCGGGCCGGTCGGCCGGCATCGAGGCGCTCCCGCTGCGGCACCACGACATACTTCGGGTCGCGGGTGGATTCGACCCCGGCTTCGAACACGCCGAAGCGCTGCAGCGCGCTGCCGGCCAGCAGCGCCAGCCCGGACAGCGCCGCGCCCGGGCGGTTGCGTCCGGCCACCAGCGCGCCCAGCGCCCCGCCGACGGTCAGGTACTCCGCCCCCTGGCGCAGCCGGTGGGCTTTGCCGCTGGTGTAGGCCTGCGCCGCTAGCCCGATGCGCCGCTCCAGCAGCCGCGACGCCGCGACCTCGAGCCCGGCTCCCAGGACGGCCAGGCGGCGGGCCGGGCCGGCCTCGTCGACCGGCGCCAGCAGCATCCCCAGCCCGCCGCCGCTGGCCGCGGCCGAACCGGTGAACACGAACGGCAGGTAGGGGTGCGCGGCGTTCCAGGCCGGGACGGCGGTCTGCGACAGCAGGACCGCGGTGTAGGACGCGACGCCGGGCGCGAGAGCGGCCGCCGACAGCCCGGCCGGGCGTGCCGAGGCGGCCAGCATCCGCCCGGGTGCGGACCGCCGCAGCCGCGGCGGCATCAGCTCCACGGCCCCGGCCAGCCCGGCGCCCGGTCCGTACGCGGACAGGATCCAGGTGCCCACGCTCATCGGCGAACTCGGCTTGGCGACCCGCAGCATGTGGTGGAACCGTTCCGGGCGACCCAGATCGGCCACCAGGAAGTACATGCTGGCGAGCAGGCCGGCCAGCGCCCCGACCCGCCCCGCGCGGCGCAGCTGCGGACGCCCGGTGAGGTCGGCCCCGGCCGCCAGCAGCGCCGACCCCCCCGATAGCCCGCCGGCGAACAGGTAGGCCGCGATCTTCCATTCCCACACCGGCGTCTTGAGCACCGCCCGGCCGTAGTAGGACCGGAATTCCGCGCGCGGCACGGCCAGTTCCTCGCGCCCGCCACCGCCCCGGCCACGCGGGCCGCCCGCGCCGTCGCGCTGATCCTTGGCCTCCTGCCGGCCGTGAACGTCCGGGATTCCGGGTGTGTCGCTCACGCGGCCCACCCGGAGTTGGCGCGAGCGTGATCGCCACGCGCGAGGCGCGGGACGACCGCTTGGCGGTTGCCGATGGCGCGGCCACCTGTGTCGCGGCCCGCCGCGGCCGCCTTGGTGCGCAGACGTTGTCCCGGTTCCGCGCAGTGGAGCTCCCGGATCACAACGGCCTGCTCCCGCGTCGGGTACAGCCGTCGACGGTGAGCCACGCCGACAACTTAACCGCAGGTGCCGACAGATGCGCACACGCGCTCACCCTAGCAACCGGTCTGTGTTCTCCGATCGCGGTTATCGGCGCAGCCGTAGTGTTGGTCACGCGCTTCACCCCGGCCTTGGGCATATGTTTCGACGCGGTATGAGCACCGGGATGCGCACGGCGACAAACCCGATGGGCTCGCCCCGCCATCAGTGCGCCCCGAGGGGACCGGTGGCCTGGATCCGTGGAGTGATCGCCGAGGTGATCGAAAGTAGGTAGCGCAGCGGGGCGATGGTTTGCAGCCAAGCGCCATCCACCGTGAGACGTCTGGGCGGTACTGTTCACCGCTCATCAGATGAGTATCGGCTAAATGGCATGCTAATTTTAGGCCATTAATCAGGCTAGTAGCCGCGTATGAGAAATGTGCCGCTCAGTGAAGCCAAGGACAAGCTCTCGGCGCTCGTCGAGGAAGCTGACACGACTCACGAAATCATCCAGATCACTCGGCACGGCCGTGTGGCGGCGGTCCTCATGTCCGCCGACGACCTGGAATCTTTGAACGAAACTTTGCACGCTCTGCGGTCACCGGGCCTGGTGGACGAGCTGCGCCAGGCCGACGCCGACTACGCCGCTGGTAACACCATCTCAGGTGAGGAACTGCGCAGGCGGTACGGGCTCAGGTGAGCGACCCGGACCCGTGGTCGGTCGAGCTGTCACCGGCGGCGATTCGCGCGTTGGAGCGCCTGCCGCACAAGGTGGCCGCAGCGATAGCCGAGTTCGTCACCACGACGTTGCGCCCCGACCCGTACCCCCTGTCCAAGCCCCTGCGGTTCGAACTCGAAGGCTGGCGCGTCGCGCACCGCGGCAGCTACCGCGTGACGTTTCGGACGCTGCCCGACGAACACACGCTCTATATCGGCCGCGTCGAACATCGCGCGCATGCCTATCGCGGCCACTAATTTGGCGCAGTGCTGCAGGAGTACGGACCGCGCCGCAGCGGCGGAGGTCAAGCTTGATCATGAAAGCGGCTGAACGTCGCTTTATCGCGTGTTGTAATCATGCCTTCTACGACCTGACCAGCAATAGGTCATGCGGCACCAATCAGATTTCCTCGCGCACGCGCTCCATGACGGGGCCTATCACCGGGTCGGCGCCCTCGTCGATGACCGGGTACGGACCGAAGAACCGCTCGCGCTGGGCTTTGGTCTTGACGAGCTGACCCAGCACCGAGCTGACCCAGCACTGAGTTCGAGCGTGCTTAAAAGTCTGGATGGCGTGGCCGCGACGCATTCGGGCGCTGCGACAGCGGCCGCGGCGGGCTGGGCCGTCACCACGGCGTCGGACGCATAGCAACCCGCGTTCGACGGCACCCCGGCGCCCGGCCCGTGGCATTCGGGTAGTGGCGGCCGTCGATCAGGAATCTCGGCCGCCCGTCGGTGCTCGGCCTGACGTACTGAGACAGCGAAGTATTCGTCGGCGACGGTGCGATCGGAGATGCGGGCGTAGGTCATCGTCATCGACATGGAGGTGTGCCCGCGCGGTGCTGCGATCGCTTCCAAGCTCATCCCGTCGCTGACACTGGTAACCAGCAATCTTTTGATCCTGCGAATGCCTGTTTCGGGATGGCGGGCGGTTCGGAGTATTTGTCATGGTTGGTGATCGCCTGCACGCGCCAGTTCGGCGACGTATCGGGTCCGGTCGCCGCTGGCGTCGCGTACCCAGCGGACGGCGGTGGTGAAGGCGAGGTTGAGCAGGTCGGCGAGCACGGCGGCGGGGTAGCTGGGGTGCGAGGCGGGTCATCGCGGAGCGTCGTCCGGGCTGGGCGCGGATACCGAGCGCGCGCAGGCGTTCCCTGGGGCGGGTGGCGGTCAGTGCCCGGGTGATATCGTTGATATCAAGAGGTTGGTGGGTATGGCTGATGTGTTGATCAGGGGATTATCGGACGCTGCGGTGGCGCACATCGATGCGTCCGCGAAGGCGCGCGGATTATCGCGGCAGGAGTATCTGCGGCGACGGTTCGAGACGGAGCGCTCAGAGGGGCAACCTCAAGGCAAGCTCACGCTCGAGGACATGCGTCGCGCCGCGGCCGCAGCAGCGGACCTCGATGACCCAGAGGTGATGGCGGGCGCGTGGCGATGACCACGTGGCTTATCGACAAGTCGGCCTATACCCGCATATCAGGCTCACCCGACGCCGAACTCTGGATCGACCGGATAGAACGCGGTCTCGTGCGAATGAGCACCGTCACCCGACTGGAGATCGGCTATTCCTTTCGCACCGCGGCACAAGCGCGTCTCGAGATCATCTCCCCGCCGCTGTCGCTAATGCCGGTGGAGCATTTAACGCCGGCCGCAGAAGATCGCGCCGTCGAGTTGCAGCTGCTGCTCGCGGATCACGGTCAGCATCGCGCACCGTCGATCCCCGACCTCCTGGTGGCCGCCTCCGCCGAAATCGGATCACTCACAGTTCTCGCCGTTGACAAAGACTTTGACTTGATCACGCGCATCTCTGGGCAAGCCATCGAATGGCTACGGCTGGCATAGGGACAGGCGGGGGCGTGAGCCGCCCCGCTCTGCCCGGCCGCCGCTGACGCCCTTCGGGGTTTCCCCTCTCCGCTCGTCGCCGATCCCGCGCCACCGCTCGTCGGTGTCCATGTCGTTCCGCCTCGCTGTGATCGGGGGTTGTCATGGACACTTCCCACGCGGGCAGCGCCAATGAGCAACAAGCAGGGAAGGGGACGGAAGGCGACAGCCATCCAACGTCTACCGGCGCCCATCAACAACCGGCCCCGGACCCACGGAAAGGTCCGGAGGGCCAGGTCAAAATTATTCTTCGGCGGGTCAGGCGAGACCAAGGTGCGTCGCGGCGGCAAGCACCGTCTCATCGCCCACCGACAGCACCCGCACACTGTCCACGCCCAAATCTGCTGTGGCGCGGTCGAATAGCGTGATCTGAATCCAGCTAGCCTCCAGAGCTGACCACCACCGCAGCCCTGCCGCAGTCGGGTGACGCTCATACTGGGCGATGGCATAAGCCTGTGTGACCGAGCGGCGATTGGTCGCCACAACGGACGGGCGCAGCGACTCTTCGACCAGCACCGCGGGCTCGTCGAGGTCGATGAGCGTCGCGTTGTGGGCAAGCTCCAGTTCTGCCAACGCGAGTTGTCGCCCGGAGCGGACAAGAAAGTCGGGATGGAGGTCACCGGTTCCGCGGAACGGCGCGAGCATCTCGGCGACGGCCGAAACGGGCGCCTCGGCCAGATAAAGGCAGCCGTAGCGATCCGGAGCGTCATGGCGCCCGCGACCCTGATGCTGCCTCGGTATCCACACAGCGTGGCCGGGCTCGCCCGGCCGCGCTGACGGATCCCACGGCAGCACGCGCCACAGTCTCAAGCGAAGCTACCGGCCTGCTCGTTGGCGATCGCGTCGAGTATTTCCCGGGTCTGTCCGCGGCGGACGAGATCGATCGGGCGCCGGCCTTCCAGGCTTGGGTTCATGCCGATGAGCCAGCGCTCAGCGGCGGCAGCTGAGTACAGGCGCAGCAGGTGGGCCATCACGAGGTCGAGCACGTCCACGCGGCTGGCATTGGCGTCATCGATTCCCTCGCCGCGGCGCCATCGGGTGACCTGGGCGGCATTGACACCGAGCAACTCGGCGAGTCGTCGCTGCGAGCCGAAGTCGCGGCTGAGTGCGGTGACCTTCTGTTGTGTCGACACCGGCATGAACCGAGAATAGCGCAACATAAAATGTTGCGCTGGTGGTCGGTAGCCGTTCCGCTCGGGCTGGCCGAATTATTGGGCGCAAGCCGCGCCATTTCTGGAACGGTGAGACGATCTCGAGTGTTGCCGGGCGCAGCCCGTCAGGCTGTCAGCGTCCGCGTCATCGCCGCGGCGATGATTTTCGTATCGCGCGTCGCGATGGTCAGATTCCGGCGCAGCGCCTGTGCGACGATGACGCGGTCGAACGGGTCCTTGTGTTCCCACGGTAGCCGGCCCGCCAGGAT
>NZ_JBMIOP010000276.1:0-1032 GCF_049197365.1 Mycobacterium sp. THU-M104 | reverse complement strand
CGATGTCGTATCTGGCGGTAGCCCCAGAATTCCTGACTTCGGCGGCAACGGAATTGTCCGAGATCGGCTCGGCGGTGGTCGCAGCGCATGCTGCGGCGGCGGTCCCCACGACCGGGGTGGTGGCCGCGGCCGAGGTGCCAGCGGCGGTCGCGGCGCTGTTTTCCTTACAGGGCAAGCAGTTTCAGGCGCGCAGCGGGCAGGCGGCAGCGTTTCATACCCAGTTTGTGCGGGCAGTTGACCGCGCAGGTGGTGCGTATGCGACCGCCGAGGCGGCCAGTGCGACGCCGTTGCACTCCCTCGAACAAGCAAACTCGGCCTTTCAGGGGTCCTGGCAGGCATTCACGGGACGGCCGCTGTTCGGCAATGGCACCGACGGGACACCGGGAACGGGACAGGCCGGTGGTCCGGGTGGCTGGCTTTTCAGCAACCGCGGAAATGGCGGGTCGGGTGCACCCGGGCAGGCCGGAGGACACGGCGGGTCGGCGTTCTTGTTCGGCAACGGCGGTACCGGCGGTTCCGGCGTAACCGGCGTAACCGGCGTAACCGGCAGCATCGGCCAGGCGGGCGGGGCCGGCGGGGCCGGCGGGGCTGGGGAGGCTGGGGAGGCTGTTTTTTGGTACCGGCGGCGCCGGCGGGTTAGGCGCGATGTCGCGTAGTTAGGTTCATGGGCCGGTTGTCAACTGGTCGTTGATGCTGATGTCGACGGTGATGTTGTAGCTGTTGCGGTCGACGGGTCCTTTGGCGCGGTGTTTGGAGATGGCGCATTTGACGATCCGGGGACTGGTTCGGTGGCGGCGGACCGGGAGCTGTGATCGAGCACGGCGTGGCCGATCTTGCCGATGACGTCGATGGTGGTGGTGTCGGCGATGACGCCGGCAGCCTGGATGACCTGGCCACAAGCGGTGTTGAGGGCGATGCTGAAGCCCGCGCGGTCGGCGGTCCTGGTGGTGGTGGCGTCGGACATCGCGATGCGCAGCGCTTGGTAGGTGGTCAGCAGGGCGTAGATCTCCTGGGCGATCCCGTCGGGTGTGC
>NZ_JBMIOP010000272.1:0-6224 GCF_049197365.1 Mycobacterium sp. THU-M104 | reverse complement strand
CGAAAGGGATGCCTTCGTCCGAGCCGAGTTCGATCATTCTGCGACCCATCACGTGATCGTTCTGGTGGCCCCTGATATGGAAGCGTTCTACGCCGGTGCGATCGCCCAGGCGCTCCAGCCGCGGGCGTTGAGTGGCTGGCATATCTTATCCATCAGCGACAGCGACCTTCGCTTTACCCGCACCGGTGTGGGCAGTTTCCGGCTCGACGTTGTCGGCGGGGCACGTGGACCCAATAACGCGTGGGATTCGCTCCGCGTGTCCCCCCGAGTTGGTCATCGCGTAGAACTCACCGGTGCTACGGTGACCGTCCGCGCCGTCGAGGGTCGTCTTCCGACATCCCTTGACGTGACGGTCGATGTCCCTCTCGATAGCCCCGGCCTCGCATTCGTGATCTGGCGGTGGCGGCCGCCTCGTCCGGTCCGTCCCGCCTCCGGTAGGGCCGTCGCCTACTAAGGACTTGATCACCGTGCCGCCCCGGCACCACAACCACCAAACCGGGATACAACCGGCCGATACGCTGCCACCGTCAGTGCCGAACCTCTACCCCCACGTGGTCACCCTGAATGCCCCCGAACAACCGTCTAGCCCCCCTCGACGTCGCAGCCTGCAGCAGCGGCCGGAGTGGCCGATCGCAGACCCGGCCCGGCCCGCTTTTTCGACTTTTTGCCTGCACGGTAACCTTGTCCTTCCTAAGCTGCACGAGCTGCACGCAGGGCTGGTCTTTGTAGTGTTGCAGCTCGACGGTAGGTACCGGACAAAACTCGGCGCAGGCCTTCTACTTTGGAAGTGTGCAAGCACATGAAAGGATCTAAGCGTGGTATCGGGAAAATCTGAAAACGCGTTGGAATTCACCGCGCACAACATTCGCCTCGACGATGGAACTTTCACGAAACCCGATTCAGCCACTTCAATGGTAGATAATCCGTGGTTCATATCGGCGCGCGGAATCCTGGAAACCGTCTTCCCTGGGGATAAAAGTCGACTCCGCTTGGCCGACGTGGGTTGCTTGGAAGGTGGGTTCGCTGTTGAGTTCGCACGCATGGGATTCCAGGTTCTTGGTATTGAGGTGCGTGAATTGAATATTGCGGCGTGCAACTACGTCAAGTCAAAGACTGACCTGCCGAACTTAGCGTTTATCCAAGATAATGCCCTGAATATAGCCAAGCACGGCACTTTCGATGCTGTTTTCTGCTGTGGCCTACTGTATCACCTTGATCGCCCGAAGGAGTACCTGGAAACGCTTTCAACTGTAACGAATAAGCTTCTGATTCTGCAGACACATTTTTCGCTTATTAGTCGGAACGATAGAAGATTTAGGTTGCCGACGAATTTTTTGACAGACAAGCTGCTGAGAAGGCCCGAGCCCACGAAGTACTCGCTTTCGCCGCCCAGCGAAAATGAGGGTCTTCCTGGAAGGTGGTATACGGAATTCTCCAACGAGCGATCATTCGACAAGAGGGAAACTGCGAAATGGTCGTCGTGGGACAATCATCGGTCTTTCTGGGTTCAACGCGAACACTTACTCCAGGCGATTCGGGACGCTGGCTTTGACCTCGTGATGGAAGAATATGGTAATTTACAACCAAGCATTGCAGAATGTTTGGTCGGGGGGGCCTATCAAGCAAATCTTCGGGGGACTTTCATCGGTATCAAGACCCACAGTTCACCATAACCGCCGAAGCAGCGCGGCGTGTTATCTGAACCGCGGCGGAGTGGCTCTCGACGCTTCGGCATCACAGGGGCCATAGATCGTCAACAACCTGATCGAGCCGTGCACTACCGCCGCGCCCGATCGGCGTCTTCGGCTGCTCCCAACTCCCAGATGGAAGCCTCCAAGCGGCGATTGTGCCAATTTTGGTGGTCTGTTGTTGAATGAGACGCATGCGTAACCTGGACACCCGTACTCGCGTCGGCGCCGTCCTCCGTCGCGCCGCGCGCCTCGGCCGCGGAGTGTGCTACGTGGGTCTCCATCAGTGCAATCTGTGCGGGTACTGGGTCCGCTTGGGGAGGCATCCTGATTTGCGAGACATGCTGGTCCGGCATGGGTTTCGCTACTCCATCGACGACTTCGAGACCCTGAACCACCGCCGGTTCCTCTGCCCGGTATGTGGTTCAATTGATCGAGATCGGCTTTACAAGCTCTACGTCGACCAGTTCCTCCGACCCGACGGCATCCGCCGGGTGCTCGAATTTGCGCCATCAGCGTCGCTGTCCGCGTACCTGCGTAGCCGCGCCGATTTCCAGTACCGCACCGCGGATCTCATGATGACCGGCGTCGATGACGTCGTCGACATCATGGACATGCAGGCGTACGCGGACGGCTCGTTCGACTTCTTCGTCTGCTCCCACATCCTCGAGCACGTCTCCGACGACGGCTGCGCACTCAACGAGCTTTACCGGATACTGGCGCCCGGTGGGTCCGGCATCGTTATGACGCCGGTGGGGCCGGCAGGCTGCTTCGACGAGGATCCCGCGGTGACCGATGAAGCGGAGCGTTGGCGTCGTTTCTGTCAAGGCGACCACGTGCGTCTCTACGACCGCGCCACGCTATGTTCGCGTATCCGGCAGAGCGGATTCGAACTCTCTACGCTCGGCTGGCGCACTTTCACCGAGCAGACGTTCGTGCGGCATGGCATAGCTCTCAATTCGTTGTTGTATGTGGTGCACAAGCCAGAGGCCGCCGCGCTCTGACGGTCGACGTGGCGCACTGGGTTAGTACGGGTTGGCGTGCTGCTGCACGCGGCGCCTGGCTTCTCGCCTCAGGCGTTCGATCAACTGGGAGCACGAATCCACGAGCGCCCTTCGGCTCAGCGAATCGGCGCCGTGCGTGTACCACTTGGCTTTCAGTCGCTGCCAGGGCGTCGAATACCGTGTTTGAAGGGCCAGCATCGCAATCCGAGGGTGTTGTGTGACGGTTTCCAGTAATGCGGCGCGACCCTCCAGCCCCGGGACCTTGGCGACCTGGCGGAGCATGAAGTCAACCTGCTCGGCGACGATCTGCTCGCGCATCAGGTCGTCGGGGAACAGGTCAAGCATCGCGTCGAACGTCGCCGCATGCCCGAGACCATGCGCCATCCAGAACTTTGGCGGGTCGACGACGAGGTCGTACCACATGCCATGAGGGTGGCGGCGGTAGACGGCCATCGTCTCCGGCAGCATGGCGATGCCGCCGTGAACCGCGTGCCTCACGTGCAGGTACCAGTCCAGCGGCATTACATCGGCCGGGATGTCGCCGTAGTTCGGGAGGCGGCGGTACATGACAGAGTTCGTCTGAATGAAGTTCCGCCTGAGTAGCTTGCCCACGCTCAGGTCGCGGCGCCAGGCGACCGGCGGGAATTCCGAATCGTTGATCCGGCCGTCTTCCCAGATCACTCGCACGGGATGGAAGCACACCGATACCTCGGGATGCTCGTCGAGGAATGTCACCTGTTTACTGAGCTTTCGCGGATCGACCCAGTAATCATCGCCTTCGCACAGGGCGAGGTGCTCGCCACGAGCAGATGACAGGGCGTCGATCAGGTTACCGTTAAGGCCCAGGTTTTCAGATCGGAAGATCGGCCGGAACAAGTCCGGGTAGCGGTCGGCGTACTCCCCGATTATTGCTGGCGTGGCATCGGTCGAGGCGTCGTCGGCGACGATGATTTCCACGGGAAAGTCGGTCTCCTGAGCCACGAAGCTGTCAAGAGTTTGGCGGACGTAAGCCTCCTGGTTGTAAGTGGTCGATACCACGCTTACCTTGGGGGCGTTCGCTGCTGTCCTGTCAGTCACACTGGGCTCCATTTTCGTCCGGTGGCTAAGACGCATGCTGTGCCGTCGCCATCGGCCATGTCGTCATGTGAGGGCAGCGTAACGACCTGCGAGCAGACAGCCTCCGTGGCAGGCGGCGTGTGACACCCAGACGAAGGTTCGGCGGGGAGTGCGGCTGCAAGCGAAGCGCTGGAGCGCCGCGTCGGCCGAAGTGGCCGCCATACTCGGGTGGCCAGCCGAATTCAGCGCTGGGTTGGGTTCAGTGCGCAATTCCATCTGGCGGCCGGACTCCTGGCTGGCTTCGTTGGAACCTGTCAGAGTGTTCCGAACCCGGGTCAGATGGCGGCATCCACTGAGCACTTTTCATGGTCGCCCGGGGCGGTTCATCGACGTTTCGGTCGACAGCGTGGGTGACTGCGGTGGCGATGAGAGCGCCCGGCTTGGCGGCTTCATGGTTGTGCTGTTCAGTCCGCGCGACACGAAAGCCTGCGCAAGGCGCTGTTAGCAAGACCCCTGTTAGCAAGACCCCTGTTAGCAAGACCCAATGTATAACTCCATGTATAGCTCCGTCGCACCAACGAGCACCCACCTTGGCCGAGTCAAAGAAGATCGTATTCGGGGATGCGGCGCTGCTCCTCGATCGCTCGTCGTAGTTCGTCGCTCCGACGACCGCTGAACCGTCCCCGATGGCGACAAGCGCAACTCGGCAACCCCGCGTGTCGTGGCTGTTCAGGAGGCCGTCGTCGAAAATTTCGCAGTAACGTCACGAGATGGTGTAGGGCATAGTAGCGTCTGATGTGATGTTGTGGAACAGCGTGCTATTTCTGGGCTTCGGGATGGCGCTCGACCCGCTGCGGTTGGGGCTCGTCGCCGTCGTGTTGTCGCGTAAGCGCCCCATGCTCAACCTCTTCGCTTTCTGGATGGGCGGCATGATCGCCGGCATCGGCATCGGAATGGCAGTGCTGGTTGTCATGCGCGAAACCGCGATGGCAGCTTTGCGGAGCGCGGCAGCGATGATTGAAGAAGTGAGATCATCAGTCGCCTTCTTCTTCGGGGGAGGGCATCTCAAGATCACTCTTGGCGCGATTGCGCTGGTGTCCCTGGTGGTCCTCCTCTCACGTGAGCGGGCGCGAACATTACGACTTGTCACAGCAGGCTCTGGCCACAGCGATGGGTCCGGGGTAGCGGCGCAGCCTCGCGTCCTGCGCTTGTTCGCCAAGCTCGGAACTCTGAACCAACGCATCCTTGACCGGGGATTTTTCTGGCCGGCGTTCTTGGTTGGTCTTGGTTCGGCGACGCCGCCGGTCGAGACGTTGATGCTGCTGACCATCATCATGGCTTCGGGAGCCGCCATAGGCACGCAGTTCAGCGCATTCCTCGTGTACACCGTGATGGTCCTTGCGGTGATCGAGATTCCACTGGTCTGCCATCTGGTTGAGCCCGAGAAAACGCAAACGGCCATGTCGCGTATGCAGAATTGGCTACACGTTCACCGTGCCCGGATTTCCCAAACAGCGCTGGGCGTCAGCGGAGTGGCGTTGATGGTCCAGGGCATAGGGAGTCTCTGAGGTGTCCCGTGCGAAGTGCACTCGACCAGCTCGCAGCCGCTAAGGCTGCAGTGGCTGACCGACCAGGGGCGGCGAAGGCGGTCTCGCTCCCGACTGATGCGACAGCCGTGGTGTCCTTAGGCGCCGACGATCGTGACGAAGCGACCAGGGTTCCGCGCGTCTCGGTATGTGTACCCATGTACAACAACGGCGCGACGATCGAACGTTGTCTGCGGAGCATCCTTGACCAGGACGGCGTCGACTTCGAGATAGTCGTCGTTGACGACAATTCATCAGACGACGGCGCCGCGATTGCCGCGCGACTCCTCCGGCCGGGAGATCGGCTGATCCACAACGAATCGCGCGCCGGGCTCAACGGCAACCACAACAAGTGCCTGGAACACGCAGGCGGCACGTGCATTCAGTTCGTCCACGGCGACGACTGGTTGCTCCCCGGAGCTTTGCTGACACTGTCTCGGTATTTCGACGACCCGGCGGTCGGGCTGGTTTTCGCGCCCCGGCAGGTCAAGACGGACGACCTCAAATGGCTGCGGCGGTGCGGTAAGCAGCACACGCGATTCTGGGGGCTTCGCGAATACAACGACGGGCCGTCGCTGGTCACGCAAATGCTGTTGCAAGGCGGCAAAGGGAATTGGATCGGCGAGCCGACCTGCGTGATGTTTCGCCGCCAATTGGCCCTGGACGCCGGGGGGCTTCGCGACGACATATTCCAACTCGTCGATTTGGACTTCTGGTACCGCTTGATGCTGCGATCGGTGGTGGGTTTCGTCCCTCGCGAGTTGTCGGTGCGTAGCCACAGCGGTGGCACCGAGACGACGCGCAACGTCAGGAGCCGGCGTTGGTGGCTAGACCACCTGCGCATTCTCACGTGGCTGATCGTCGACCCGGCATCGCCTGCCCGCGTTCGC
>NZ_JBMIOP010000254.1:0-11588 GCF_049197365.1 Mycobacterium sp. THU-M104 | reverse complement strand
ATGCGACAGTGTGCCGCCCAGTTCTTCGGGGGTGGCTTGGCGGGCCACGGTGTTGATCACCGCGTGCTCCAGGGCGGGCAGCCGGCGGCGCAGCTTTTCCACCCGGGCCAGCCACGCCAACAACTCCGGGGTCCTCAACGCGTCGCAGTCATAGCCGAACAGCTTGTCCAGGGCAGCATCCAGGGCGTCGAAATCCGCCTTCAACGCCTCCCGATCAACACCCACACCGCCAAACTATGCGCACCCACCGACAAAACCGGCCGCCCAGTGACTCCTGAAACTAAAGTGACACAAGTTATTTCGCGTCAGAAGGTCAACCCGGAAAACATCACCCGATTCGGGTCGTACTTCTGCCGCACGGTCGACAGCTGCGAGAGGTTCGAACCGAAGTAGCGCGACGCCGGGGTGTTGGCCTCCAGGTAGTTGACGTAGCCGCCGACCGAATACGGTTGTACCGCCTGGTGCGCGGCGGCCAGCCATTTCGTCGCGGCCCGCACCTGGCTGGCAGCCGGTTCGGCGTACCACTGCAGCACCGCGGACTGCTGTCGCCACGGGAAGGCCGTATCCCCGGGAGCCACGTCACCGGCCGCACCTCCCAGGGGGTCGACGAGCACGGAGGCCTTACCGGCGGCCACGGGCCACTGCCCGATGGCAGTGGCAATCGCATGTGCCGCAGCGGCATTCACCGTCGAAATCACATCTGACCCGGCCACGAAGCCACGCGGCGACGCCGATGAGCTACCGCCGGCCAGATACGTCGCCAGGTCCAGATGGGTCATCGTCGTGTTCTGGACGCTGCTGGGTTGCACGCCGACCGCGGACTTGATCGCGTTCGCCACAGAGGTTCCCGAACCCGCAGGACAGGTGGCCAGGATCTGGCAGTTCGTCTGCGACGAGCCGATGGCGAGATCGACTCGACCCCAGGTGTTCCGGTCGGCCGCGGTCAGCCACGACTGCCAACCGGACAGCACCTGCACCGCCGACGACGACGGAAAGTCGAGCCGGACCACGTCGGTGGAGTCGGCGGCAGACATCGCGAACGTCATCGACGTCGTCACGCCGAAATTGCCGCCGCCACCACCGCGCAGCGCCCAGAAGAGATCGGGGTGGTCGTCGGCGGAGGCGGTGACGACGTCGCCGCTCGGTAACACCACCGTGGCCGACTGCAGCGTGTCGCAGGTGAGGCCGAAGCGCCGCGTGTCGGCACCGATGCCGCCGCCGAGCGCCGATCCGCCGATGCCGACCGTCGGGCAGGTACCGACCGGGACCGCCCGCCCGGCGCCGGCGCACGCCCGCTGCAGCACCGACAGATTCGTCGACGGGGTCACGGTCACGTGGTCGCCGTCCAGTTGCGCCCCGCCCGGCAGTCCCCGCAAGTCGAGCACCATCGCGTTGGCGGCGGTCGAGGCGCCGATAAACGAATGCCCACCGCCCCGCGGGGCGATCTGAAGCCTGTTCGCCGTGGCGAACGCGACCGCCTTCTGGACGTCCGCCTGCGACGCGACCTCGACCACCGCGGCCGGATTCGAATTGTTGTAGAAGGAATTGAACACCTGCTTGGCGGCGGCGAATTGGGTGCCGCTGGCCGGTAGCAGCACCCTGCCGCCGAGGGAGGATGCCAGGCCGCCCCACCCGCCGCCCGGTTCCGCCGCCGCCCGCGCGGTCCCCAGCACCGTCCCCGTAGCCAGCATCCCGACGGCGCCGCGAAGGAACGTCTGGCGCGAGATCGCACGGTCCGCCGGGCGGCTCTCATTCGTCGTCATGAGCTGGATTCTGGAACATTCGAGGTCGGCATGCGGCCGCGCCGACGCGCGTGTCGGATCACAGTGTGGCGTCGATGTGCCCATCATCCGTCGTTTCGCGGTTGCGCGTGCCCTCGCCCGATAGCCGATGTTCCTGACGAGCGGCGCGCACGAAACGGCACAGTGTGCGAAACTTGATCCCACCGTGCCCTCGATGTGATCGTGATAGGCCAAAGTTCTCGGGGTGATCCGAGTGCCGGAGGAGCGCTCACGACAGACGGGGAAGCTGTCTTGAAAGCACTGGTACGCACGACCGATTGGATCTGCATGTTACGTCATCAGCCCTTGAGTATCAGGCTCCTGGCCGGCGCGGCGGCCGTCGTCGCGGCGGCGGCGGCCCTCGCGGCACCGGCCGAGGCCGACTGGGGGACCGATGACGCTTTCATCGACGCGCTCAACCACGCCGGGATCAACTTCGGCGAACCGGGCAACGCGATCGGCGTGGGCCAGTCCGTCTGCCCGATGCTCGAAGAGCCGGGCGGGAACTTGGCCGCCACGGTGGCCAGGGTCAGGGGCGGAGGCATGTCCCCTCAGATGGCGCAGATGTTCACCACCATCGCGATCCAGACCTACTGCCCCGAGGAGATCGCGTCGATCGCCAACGGCAACCTGCCCGGCGGCTTGCCGCAGCTCCCGGGCATGCCGGGCCTGCCCGCGGTGCCGGGGGTCTAACCGGTACCCAGCGGGTCGATGGTCCAGGCGATGTAGACCATCGCCGCCCCCACCGTCGCGGTGGTTGTGACGTCGACGCCCTTGCTGCGGACCACCAACAGGCCGGCCCGGTCGTCGGGCAGCACCAGCCGCAGCATCGCGCCGACGCCGACGCCGATGCCGATGAGCAACGAACCGCGACGCCAGAAGTTGGCCCCGGCCAAGACGAAAGCGGTGGCGAAGATCAGCCCGACCAGCAGGATCGGCCACTGAGCCCGCAGCGCGGCGCGGCCGTTCATTCCCGCTCGGCCAGCTCGACGACGTTGGTCAGCAGGAACGCGCGCGTCAAGGGGCCGACGCCGCCGGGGTTGGGCGACACGTGACCCGCCACCTCCCACACGTCCGGATGCACGTCGCCCACCAGGCCGCGCTCGGTGCGGCTGACCCCCACGTCGACCACCGCGGCACCGGGACGCACCATGCCGGAAGTCAGCATGTGCGGAACACCGGCGGCGGCCACGATGACATCGGCCTGCCTGGTGAACGCGGACAGGTCGTGCGTTCCTGTGTGGCACAAGGTCACCGTGGCGTTCTCGGATCGGCGCGTCAGCAACAGCCCCAGCGGACGGCCGACCGTCACACCGCGGCCCACGACGACCACGTGTGCCCCGGCGATCTCCACACCGTAGCGCCGCAGCAGGTGCACGATGCCGCGCGCAGTACACGGCAGGGGCGCCGGAATGCCGAGCACCAGGCGACCCAGGTTGGTCGGGTGCAGCCCGTCGGCGTCCTTGCCCGGGTCGATGCGCTCCAGCGCCGCGCTCTCGTCCAGGTGCCCGGGCAGCGGCAACTGGACGATGTATCCGGTGCACTCCGGGTTGGCGTTGAGCTCGTCGATGGTTTCCTGCAGCGTCGCGGCGGTGGTGTCGGCGGGCAGATCGCGGCGGATCGAGAGGATGCCGACCTTGGCGCAGTCGGAGTGCTTGCCGCGCACGTAGGCCTGTGACCCCGGATCGTCACCGACCAGAATGGTGCCCAGCCCCGGGGTGCGACCCGCCGCAGTCAACGCGGCCACCCGCTGCTTCAGGTCGACGAAGATCTCGTCGCGGGTGGCCTTGCCGTCCAGTGCGATTGCGCCCACGCCTCACAGTTTGGCATGCCCGGCGCGGGGCCGAACGAGGGCGACCCGCCGCGCCCGGCAGGGAAACCAGGCAGCCGCGCTTGCGATCGCCACTAGGCTCCCGCTATGTCTACCCCTGCAGACGTGTTCGCCCCGGCCATGCTGGGTCCGGTAACCCTGCGTAACCGCACCATCAAGTCGGCGACGTTCGAAGCGCGCACGCCCGACGGGTTGGTGTCCGACGACTTGATCGAATACCACCGCCTGCCCGCCGCGGGCGGGGTCGGCATGACGACCGTCGCCTACTGCGCGGTTTCCCCCGGCGGCCGCACCGAGGGCAACGGGCTCTGGATGCGCCCTGAAGCGGTGCCCGGACTGCGCCGGCTCACCGACGCGGTCCATGCCGAAGGAGCGGCGGTGAGCGCGCAGATCGGCCACGCCGGTCCCGTCGCCAACGCCAAGTCCAACAAGGCCGCCGCCCTGGCGCCGGTACGGTTCTTCAACCCGATCGGGATGCGGTTCGCCAGAAAGGCGACCCGCGACGACATCGACGCCGTGACAGCCGCACATGCCGACGCCGCCCTGCTGGCCATCGACGCCGGATTCGACGCGGTCGAGATTCACCTGGGCCACAATTATTTGGCGAGCGCGTTCCTGTCGCCGCTGATCAACCATCGCGACGACGAGTTCGGCGGCTCGCTGGAGAACCGGGCCAAGGTGGCCCGCGGGCTGGTGATGGCGGTGCGCCGCGCGGTCGAGATGCGCGGAGCGGGACGGATCGCGGTCACCGCCAAGCTCAACATGACCGACGGTGTGCGTGGCGGCATCAACACCGAGGAGGCGCTGACCACTGCCACATGGCTACAAGACGACGGCGGGCTGGACGCGATCGAGCTCACCGCGGGCAGCTCGCTGGTCAACCCCATGTACCTGTTCCACGGCGATGCACCGCTCAAGCAGTTCGCCGCCGCCTTCAAGCCGCCGGTGAGCTGGGGCATGCGCATGACGGGCAAGAAGTTCCTGCGCGAGTACCCCTACCGAGAGGCCTATCTTCTGCACCACGCCAAGCTGTTCCGCGCCGAGCTGACGATACCGCTGATCCTGCTCGGCGGCATCACCAACCGGGAGACCATGGATCTGGCGATGGCGGAGGGTTTCCAGTTCGTCGCGATGGGCCGGGCGCTGCTCGCCGAGCCTGATCTGATCAACCGGATCGCCGCCGACGGCGCCCGGCGCAACGTGCGTTCGGCCTGTACGCACTGCAACCAGTGCATGGCCACCATCTACAGCCGCACGTATTGCGTGGTCACCGGCGCCCCCGATGCAGCCCGCTGAGGTAAACGCAGCCGCAGGCGATCGAGCTCGACGGCGAACTTCGTTGCAACAGATAATGTTGTGCCGATGATGGCTCCATCCCCACCGGTACTGACCGTTCGCTACGACGGAGGAGAAAGCACGTTCGCAGCGGGCCACGACGTGGTGGTCGGCCGCGACCTGCGGGCCGACATGCGGGTCACCCACCCCCTGATCTCGCGGGCCCACCTGTTGCTTCGCTTCGACCAGGGCCGCTGGCTGGCGATCGACAACGGTTCGCTGAACGGGACCTTCGTCAACGGCCGGCGCGTTCCCGTCGTCGACATCCACGACGGCCAGTGCATCAACATCGGCAACCCCGACGGGCCTCAGCTCAGGTTCGAGGTCGGCCGGCACCAGGGGATGGCCGGACGTCCGCCCCAGACCGAGTCGATGCGTCTCCCCTCGAGTGCGCCCCCGTTCTCGGGTACGGCCTGGTCCGGGTCGCCCGGCGCTCCGCCCGCCCACCTCGGCCCGCCCGCGCCGTCGGCGGGCCGGCTGTCGGCCCCCCCGCCGAGACCGCATCCTGACCCGCCGCCACCACACGGCCCGCCCCTGCGTCCGTCGGTCGCGGCCGGACCGCGAATGCACCCGGCGGGCCCGCCGCCACCGCCCGGGAACTTCCGGCCGCAACCGCACATCCCCGCGCCGATGCCCCCGGATCCTTCGCTGCCGTCACCGCCGACCCAGATCTCGCCACCCCGCGCGACCAGTGAGCCGGACGAAGCGAACCTGGCGACGAAGATGATGCAGGCCCTGATGCCGTCCCGCTCCGGGACGCTACAGAAGCCGGACGGCGCGATCACGATCGGGCGCGCCACCGACAACGACATCGTCATCCAGGATGTCCTGGCGTCGCGCCATCACGCGTTCATGGTCCAGACGCCGCTGGGCACCGAGATCCGCGACGCGCACAGCGGCAACGGGACGTTCGTCAACGGCATCCGCGTCGGGTCGGCGGTGCTGACCGAGGGAGACGTGGTCACCATCGGGAACGTCGACCTGGTGTTCACCCGCGACACTCTGGTCCGGCGTACCGAAGCCGCGACGCGCAGCGGCGGTCTCGAGGTGAACGCGGTCTGCTTCAGTGTCGAGCACGGCAAGCAACTGATCGACCACATCTCGCTGACGGCGCGCCCCGGGACTCTGACGGCCATCGTCGGCGGTTCCGGTGCGGGTAAGACCACGCTGTCGCGGCTGATCGTCGGGTACACCAACCCCAGCTCAGGCTCGGTGTGCTTCGAAGGGCACGACATCCACAAGGAATACGCGTCCATGCGCAGCAGGATCGGGATGGTCCCGCAGGACGACGTCGTGCATCGCCAGCTGACCGTCAACCAGGCCCTGGGCTACGCTGCCGAACTGCGCCTGCCGCCCGACACCAGCAAAGAGGAGAGGGCGCAGATCGTCGCGCAGGTACTCGAAGAACTCGACATGACCGAGCATGCCGAGACCCGGGTCGACAAGTTGTCGGGCGGCCAGCGCAAACGCGCCTCGGTGGCACTCGAACTGCTGACCCAACCGTCGTTGCTGCTGCTCGACGAGCCGACCTCGGGCCTGGACCCGGCGCTGGACCGCCAGGTCATGCTGATGCTGCGCCAGCTCGCCGACGCGGGCCGCGTGGTGATCGTCGTCACCCACTCGGTGTCCTACCTGGACGTCTGCGACCAGATCCTGCTGATCGCACCGGGCGGCAAGACCGCGTTTTGCGGTCCACCCGATCAGGTCGAGTCGACCATGGGCACGCGCAACTGGGCCGACATCTTCGCCAACGTGGGAGCCGATCCCGACGAGGCCAACCGCCGCTTCAAAGAGCGCAGCGACCATACGCAGCAGCCGCCGTCCCCGCAGAGCCCGGCGGATCTGGGCGAACCACCCCAGACGAATCTGTGGCGGCAGCTGTCCACAATCGTCCGCCGACAGGTTCGCCTCGTCGTGTCCGACCGCGGCTACACGATCTTCCTGGCGGTGCTGCCGTTCCTCATCGGCGGGCTGTCGCTGACGGTGAAGGGGCCCAACCCCGGCCTCGGGCCCGCCGATCCACTGGGCTCCGCGCCCACGCAGCCGCAGTACATCATGGTGCTGCTCAACATCGGGGCCGTGTTCATGGGCACGGCGCTGACCATCCGCGACCTGATCGGCGAGCGCGCGATCTTCAAGCGCGAACAGGCGGTCGGTTTGTCCACCAACGCCTACCTGCTGGCCAAGATCGCGGTTTTCTCCGCCTTCGCAACCGCACAGGCCGCGGTGGCGACGTTGATCGTGCGGCTCGGCAAGGGCGCCCCGACCGAGGCACCGCCGTTGTTCGGCAATGCCACGTTCGCCCTGTTCGTCACCGTCGCCGCCACCTGCGTCGCGTCGGCGCTCCTGGGCCTGATGCTGTCGGCCCTGGCGCAGTCCAACGAGCAGATCATGCCGATGCTGGTGGTGTCGATCATGTCGCAACTGGTGCTCTCCGGCGGGATGATCCCGGTTTACGGCCGTTTCGGCCTCGAACAGCTCGCCTGGCTGACCCCGGCACGCTGGGGGTACGCCGCGGGCGCATCCTCGATCGACTTTCCGGCGCTGGTCAAGGTCAAACAGATCCCGACCAACGACCCGATCTGGCAGCACTCCAAACACATCCTGGTGTTCGACATGGTCATGCTTTCGGTGCTGTCGTTGGCCTACGCCGGCTTGATCCGGTGGCATATCCGCCTCAAACGCTGACCCTGGACCGAGGGCTTTTCGGCCGGCTGCAGACCCGGCGGCGGCGTCTAATCTGATCTGGTGATCCGATCCGCGCAGCCCGTGCTCACGGTTCGGACCGACACAACGCAGAGCAGCTTCGCGCCGGGCCGCGACGTGGTCGTCGGGAATGATGTGCGCGCCGACCTGCGTGTGGCCCACCCGCTGATCGCCCGAGCGCACCTGTTGCTGCGCTTCGGTGAGGGCAGGTGGACGGCGATCGACAACAAATCGCTGAACGGGATGTTCATCAACGGCCGGCGGGTGCCGAAGGCCGCCCTGCACGACGGCCAAAGCATCAGCCTCGGCCTGCCCGACGGGCCGCGGCTCACGTTCGAGATCGGACGCCAAGACGGCATCGTGGGCCTCGCGCCGCCGACGGAGTCGATTCCCCTCGCCGGGCCGCCCACCCGCAGCTGGCGTGGACACCCGCCGACCCGGATCGGCGTCACCGGTGAGGTGGCCGAGTTACCGACCGCCCGGATCCGCTCGCCGGGGCCCGCCGGCCGTCGTGGGTCGCCGGCCGGCGGGCCCATCCGGATCGGGCGATCACTGGACAATGACATCGTCATCCACGACGTGCTGGCCTCACGCCACCACGCGTTGCTGGCGCCGACGCCGATCGGCACCGAAATCCGCGACGCGAACAGCATCAACGGGACCTTCGTCAACGGAATCAGGGTCGGCTCTGCCGTACTCGCCGAGGGTGACGCGATCACGATCGGCAACGTCGACCTGCTGTTCAGCGACGGCGTCCTGGTGCGCCGCCACGAGGCGGCCGCGCGCACCGGCGGCCTGGAGGTCCGGGCGGTCGACTTCCGCGTCGATGGCAAGAACCTGCTCGAGCGGATCTCGATGACCGCCCGGCCCGGCACGCTGACCGCCATCATCGGCGGGTCCGGTGCCGGCAAGACCACCCTGTCGCGGCTGATCGCCGGCTACGCCACCCCGAGCTCGGGCTCGGTCACCTTCGAGGGCCACGACATCCACACCGAGTACGCGTCGCTGCGGACCAGGATCGGGATGGTCCCCCAGGACGATGTCGTGCACCGTCAGCTGACGGTCAACCAGGCCCTGGGCTACGCGGCCGAGCTGCGGCTGCCGCCCGACACCAGCAAGGCGGACCGCGAGCAGGTGGTTGCGCAGGTGCTCGGCGAACTGGGGATGACGCAGCATGCCCACAGCCGCGTCGACACCCTGTCGGGCGGGCAGCGCAAACGCGCCTCGGTCGCGCTCGAGCTGCTCACCGGGCCGTCGCTGCTGATCCTCGACGAGCCGACGTCGGGGCTGGACCCGGCGCTGGACCTGCAGGTCATGACGATGCTGCGGCAGTTGGCCGATGCCGGCCGGGTGGTGCTGGTGGTCACGCACTCGCTGACCTACCTCGACGTCTGCGACCAGGTGCTGCTGATGGCGCCCGGTGGCAGGATGGCCTTCCTGGGCCCGCCCGGCCAGATCGGCGACGTCATGGGCACCACCGACTGGGCCCACATATTCGCGGAGGTGGGCGCCGACCCCGAGGAGGCCAACCGGCGCTTTCTGGCCCGAAAAGACGCGCAGCAGGGGCCCGCACGGTCGCCGCAGGCCGCGCCGCCGGCCGACCTGGGCGCCCCCGCGCACACCAGCGTGCGCCGCCAGCTCTCCACGGTCACCCGCCGCCAGGTCCGCCTGGTGGTCGCCGACCGTGCCTATTTTCTGTTCCTGGCGCTGCTGCCGTTCGTCATGGGCGGGTTGTCGCTGACCGTTCCGGGCGACACCGGGTTCGGCGTCGCCCCGCCGACCAGCGAGACACCCGACGAATCTGCGCAGATCCTGACACTGCTGTCGATCGCGGCCGTCTTCATGGGCACCGCGCTGACGATCCGCGACCTGATCGGCGAGCGCCCCATCTTCACGCGGGAACAGGCGGTCGGCCTGTCGACGGCGGCCTACCTGGGCGCCAAGATGGTCGTGTTCTGCGTCTTCGCGGTCGCGCAGGCGGCGATCACGACGGGCATCGTCATCGCCGGCAAGGGTGCGCCCACCCAGCGGGCGGTGCTGCTGGGTAATCCGAGTGTCGAACTGTTCGTCACCGTCGCCGCGACGTGCGTGGCCTCGGCGATCCTCGGGCTGGTGCTGTCGTCGCTGGTGCGCTCCAACGAGCAGATCATGCCGCTGCTGGTGGTGTCGCTGATGCTGCAGCTGGTGCTGGCCGGTGGCCTGATCCCGGTCACCGGCCGGATCGTGCTCGACCAGGTGTCGTGGGCGGTGCCTGCGCGGTGGGGATACGCGGCGTCGGCGTCCACGGTGAACGTGGACGCCCTGGTGCCCGGGACGCTGGTCCCCCACGACAGCCACTGGCGGCATACCCGCAGCGCCTGGCTGTTCGACATGGCGATGCTGGGCACGCTGACGGCGCTCTACGCCGCAATCGTGCGGTGGCGTATCCGGCTCCGGCGCTGAGTCCGGGGCGGCGCGCTCAGCTGGCAGCGAGATTTTCCAGCGCGTACTCGCTGACGGCGATCAGCGCATCGGTGGCCGAGCGGCGATCGCGGGCGTCGACGGTGATCACCGGGATGTGCGGGGGCAGAGCCAGCGCCTGGCGCACCTCGCCGGCGGGGTAGCGGGGTGCGCCCTCGAACTCGTTGACTGCGACCAGGAACGGCAGTTTGCGATGCTCGAAGAAGTCGACCGCGGCGAAGCTGTCCTGCAGGCGCCGCACGTCGACCAGCACGATCGCCCCGATCGCGCCGCGCACCAGGTCGTCCCACATGAACCAGAACCGCCGCTGCCCCGGCGTGCCGAACAGGTAGAGCACCAGGTCCTCGTCGAGGGTGATGCGGCCGAAATCCATCGCGACCGTGGTGGTCCGCTTGTCCGGGGTGGCCTCGAGCGCGTCCACCCCGGCCGAGGCGTCGGTGAGCATCGCCTCGGTGCGCAGCGGCATGATCTCGGACACCGCGCCGACGAACGTCGTCTTCCCGGCGCCGAAGCCGCCCGCGACGACGATCTTCGTCGAGGCGTGCGCTCTCCCGTCCGGCCGGGTGTCAGAGTGCTCGTAAGCCACGCAGAGTCCTTCCTATGAGCTCGTGGCGCTCATCGCGGGTCGAACGCTCGGTCAACGTCCTGTGCACCTGAAGGTAGCCCGACAGGACCAGATCGCCGACCAGGACGCGCGCGACGCCGACCGGCAGATCCAGCCGGGCCGCGATTTCGGCGACCGACGGGCTGCGCACACACAACTGGATGATCTTGCCTTTCGGGTCCTCGGCAGGCCACCGGTGGTCCAGGCCGGCCTGCAGCGTCTGGATCGGCGCCTCCAGCGGAAGGTCGACGCCGGTGTCGGTGCGGCCGGCCGTCAGCGTGTACGGCCGGACCAGGCTCGCCTTACGCGGGGACGGCCAGGGCTCGGGTTCCATCGCGGATCACGGGCTCACGGGTGCGGTGTGACGGACCTGCGGGTGGACTGCACGACGCTGCCCACGCGCTCGACCAGGACGGCCATCTCGTAGCCGATCTGACCGATGTCGCAGGACGTCGCGGCCAGCGTGGCCAGATGCGAGCCGTCGCCGACCCGCATCAGCAGCAGGTACCCGTTCTGCATCTCGACCACCGACTGCAGCACCTGACCGCCGTCGAACAGCTGCGCGGCCCCGGTCGCCAGGCTGGCCAGCCCCGAGGCCACCGCCGCCAACTGGTCGGCGCGTTCGCGCGGCAGGTGCTCGCTGGCGGCGATGGCCAGGCCGTCGACGGACACCAGCAGCGCATGAGCCACCCCAGGGACCTCGCGGGCGAACTTGGTCACCAGCCAGTCCAGCGAACCACCCCCCGACGTCATGACTGGTCCGTTCCGTTGCTCGTTTCGCGGGCGTGCGTCCGCCCCGTGCGCACCCCGCCGAAGTGGCTGCGCAACGACGCGCGAACCGCCTCGGGGTCGCGATCCCCGCCGTTGCCGG